>JBJSYU010000614.1:0-15256 GCA_046089945.1 Candidatus Methylumidiphilus sp. | reverse complement strand
GCGGGCTGTACAGCAGCGCGCGGCCTAGCGCCACGCGCTGTTTCTGCCCGCCGGACAATTGGCCGGGGCGGCGTTCCAGCAGTTCGCCGATTTCCAGCAACTCCACCACCGGCTTTAGCTCAAAGCGCCGCTGCGCCGGGGCCAGCCGCCGGTAGCCGTAGAGCAGGTTGTCGCGCACCGACAAATGCGGGAACAACTGCGCGTCTTGGAACACCAGCCCGATGTGGCGGCGGTGCGGCGGCACAAACCGGCCCGACGCGGAATCAAACAGCACCTCGCCGTTCAGCGCCATCCGCCCCGCATCCGGCCGCAGCAGGCCGCTGACGCAGTGCAGCAGCGTGGTCTTGCCGGAGCCGGACGGGCCGAACACGCCGCTGACCGGTGCCGACACGCGCACCTCCAATGCCATCGGAAAGCTGCCCCGGCGCAGGCGGATGTCGATGTCCAGTTCCAGCATGGCTCAACGCATCCCCAAGCGGCGTTCGATGCGCCTAGCCAGCCAGTCATTCGCCAGCAAAGCGCCGAAGGCCAAAACCAAGGACAGCACAATCAGCCGGAAGGCCACCTCGTCGCCATCCGGCAAATTCTTGGCCGTGTAAATCGCCAGCGGCAATGTTCGCGTTTCGCCTTCAACATTGCCGACAAACGTGATGGTTGCGCCGAATTCGCCTAGGCTGCGGCTGAACGCCAGCAAAGTGCCCGACAAAATGCCCGGCAAAGCCAGTGGCAGCGTGACCGTAAAAAAAACCGACCACGGGCCTGCGCCCAAGGTGCGGGCGGCATTTTCCAACTGTGGCCCAATCAATTGAAACGACAACCTCACCGGCCCCAGCATCAGCGGGAACGACATCACCGCGGCCGCCAGCGCCGCGCCCTTCCAGTTGAACGCAAAGACAATCCCCCAATGTTCCAGCCAACTCCCCAAGGGGCCTTGTCGGCCAAAGCCCATCAGCAACAGATAACCGGGCACGGGCGGCGGCAGCACCAAAGGCATATGAAATAGCGCGTCGAGGATGGCCTTGCCCGGAAAGTCCTTTCTTGCCAGCAGCCAACCGACGGCTACTGCGAAGGGGCAGCTCAGCAGCGTGGCCCAGGCTGAAACTTTTGCGGATAGCAGCAGAGCGGAGAGTTCTTCGGGGGTCAACAGCATGGCGGGCGGGGCGTCGGCGGGGGCTAAAAAAAGCGAATCCACGGCGGGCCGTGGATTCGCGGGGTGCAAAGCGGAAAGGCCGGTTTAGTCGTCCACCGCCACGATCACGTTCGGCGCTTTGATGACGGCGTAGGCTGTGCCGCCGACGGTCAGCCCCAAGCTTTCGGCGGAATTTTTGGTGATGATGGAGACGACCTCCACGCCGGGGCTGAGTTCGATGACCACCTCGGAATCAACGACACCGTGGGTGATGGCCTTGACCGTGCCTTTGAGGATGTTGCGCGCGCTGAGTTTCATAAATGTAGCCTTTGTTGGTGGTTGAAATGCGGCTTCGGGCCTGTCCGCCCTAGGCCGTTGCAAGTTGCCAAACCCACGGGGGCGGCAACGGTTGATGCCCTGGCAGCCTAGTGCAAGGGCGGGCCAGCGGCTGGTTCAGTTCGCCGGCTTGAAGCCGTATTTGGCAAACACCGGGGCGGCGCTTTGCAAATACTCGAAAAATTCCCGCGCCTCGCCGGATGGCGTCAGCAACGCCGCCGGATAGACAATCGGCGCATGCAAATCGCCGGGGAACAGCCCCAAGACCTCGACCTTGTCGCTGGCCTTGGCGTCGGTGGCGTAGACGATGCCGACGCATTCGCCGCGGCCGACCAAATCCAGTGCGGCGCGCACGTCATCGGTGCCGACAAGGCGCGGCTTGATGGCTTCCCACCAGCCCAGACGGCCCAGCGCCTCTTTGGCGTAGACGCCGACCGGCACGGAACCGGTCTCGCCCGTGCAAAGCTTGCCTGTGAAGGCATTAGCAAAATCGAAGCCACGCTCGAAGCGCACCGCGAAGCCCTGGCCTTTGGGGGCGATCAGCGCCAGATCGTTGCCGAGCAGGTTGAGGCGGGAGTCGTGGTCGATTTTGCCCTTGCCGTCGAGGTAATCCATCCATTTGCCGTCAGCGGCGATGAACACATCGGCCGGTGCGCCGGCCTCGATCTGTTTCGCCAACGCACCGGAGGCGGCAAACGAGGTTTTGACGCTGACGCCGGCATGGTCGGCCTCATACGCCTTGGCGACTTCGCCCAAGGCATTGGTCAGGCTGGCGGCGGCGTACACCGTGACCTCGCCGGCCCAAGCGGACGGGGCTAGGCACAGCGCAAAGGCGGCGGGCAGCAGTTGGGATTTAAACAGGCGTCGCGGCATGGCGGGTCTCCGTAAGAAAGCGGGTAAGGAGTAAGTTTCGTTGTGTATGAAAGGACATATTGAACGTCCAGTCAAGCAGGAATCATCGGGCTTTGCATGCAAACGAGGTGTTGTTGAATAGTCGCGCAGTGCCAGCGGTTTTAAGCTTGAGTCGCGGCGCCAACATCACCGCCCGCGTCGCAGCGCTTTAAAAATGCCGGTCGCCAGCGCAAAACGCTATGTTTTTAAAGATATATTTTGATGCCCCTATTGCCACGCAGCCATTTGCCCTGGCCGCGCCGATTGCCTATCCTTAAAGCCTCCTTTGTGCCGCAACCTAGAAAGCGCACCATGCCGAAAATCACCAAGAAAAGCCGCCTTCCCGCCGGGGACGACGCGACCGCGCCGCCGTCCGCCTCCGTGCCTAGGCTCAAGCTCAGCCTGCGCCTGCTGCACGGGGCGGAAATCGCCTTCGGCCCCGGCAAGGCCGAACTGCTGGAGGCCATCGCCCGCACCGGCTCGATCTCGGCGGCGGGCAAGAGCATGGACATGAGCTACCGCCGCGCCTGGCAACTGGTGGACGTGATGAACCGCTGCTTCAAAAGCCCGCTGGTGGAGACGGCCAAAGGCGGCAACCGGGGCGGCGGGGCGCGGCTGACGCCCTTGGGCGCCGAGGCGCTGGCCCGCTCCCGCGCCATGGAGGCGGCGGCCTGGCAGGTGTCACAGGCCTACCTGGGCATGTTTGACGGGTTGATGGCGGAAATGCCGTCTTCCCCTAAAGAGGATGACGAAGCCGCCCCCCCCGCCTTAGGCTAGACTGGTAAGTCTATGAACCGGCGGGGGAGCGATGACCATCAATATGTTCGATGCGCAAGCGGGCGACTGTGACTACTTGCAGGCCGTCAGCGTGTTGTATGTCGAGGACGATGCCGATATCCGCGAGCAGCTTAGGCAATTCCTGATCCGCCGGGTCGGTGGCCTGCTGACCGCCGAGAACGGCGCGGTGGGCTTGGCGCTGTTCCGCGCGTCGCAACCCGACATCGTCGTCACCGACATCCTGATGCCGGTGATGGACGGCTTGGCGATGGTCAGGGCCATCCGCGAATCCGCCCCGCGCCTGCCGGTCATCATCACCACCGCCTTCAACGAAACCGATTTCCTGCTCCAGGCCATCGACCTGGCCGTGGACGCCTATGTGCTGAAGCCCGTCAACGGGGCGCGCCTGGAGGCGGTCTTGTGCAACTGCGCGCGCAACCTCTGCCTGGAAAACGCGCTGGCCGAAAGCAACAAGCTGCTGCGGCGGGTGCTGTCCAGCCTGCACGAGGCGGTGTTCGTCATTGATGCGGCGGTGAGGACGGTCTACGAATGCAATAAGACCGCAGAGACTCTGTTTGGCTGCGGGCGCGAGGAAATCATCGGACACGCCCCGGACTGCCTGCGCCTGGACTGGGAGCGCATCGCCGCGCTGCCTAGCGAACCGGAGGCGGCGGCGTTGCGCCAGGAACGCATGCGGCGCAAGAACGGCGAACTGTTCTTCGCCGAGCATTACGTCTACCCGATCCTCGGCGCGCGCGGCCAACTGGCCTACGTCGTCAGCGTCGTCCGCGACATCAGCCTGCAAAAGCAGCGCGAGGACGCGCTGCTCGACACGCAATGCCGGCTGGATTTCCTCGCCCACCACGACCCGCTGACCGGCCTGACCAACCGCCTGCTGTTTCAAGACCGGCTGCGCCACGCCCAGGCGCGGGCGCGCCGCAGCGGCAAATTGCTGGCGGTGCTGTTCGTGGACTTGGACGGCTTCAAGCGGGTCAACGACTGCTTCGGGCATGATTTGGGCGATGAACTGTTGCAGGCGGTCGCCGAGCGCCTGCTTGCCGCCGTGCGCGAACAGGACACGGTGGCGCGCTTCGGCGGCGACGAGTTTGTGCTGCTGCTGGAGGAACTGGAAGACGCCGAGGCGGCCGGGCGGGTCGCGCAGGCTTTGATCGACGCCTTGGCGCGGCCTTTTGACCTGCAAGGACGCCTTCTGGAAATCGGCGCCAGCGTCGGCGTCAGCTTGCTCGGCGCAGGCGGCGAAGGGGCCGAATCCATGGTCAGGCAGGCCGACGAGGCGATGTACCAGGCCAAACAGGCGGGCGGCCGCTGCTTCCGCTGGCGCGTCAGCTCACCGGCATGACGCCGCCTAGACAGTTTTTGCTTGTGTTGGCCGGACTTTTGCTGTAGTGTTGGCGGCGGTGTATGGAAATCCGCGCCAAGCAAGTCAGTGTAGTTTCTGTTTCGTCTCCGACACATTCCTGCTCCAACCGCCCGCTTTCCCGCAATACCCCGTCTTTGAATTTCATCGCCCCTTCCGGGGCGTTTGAAGTGTTGGCGCATACCGCGCGTTTTTTTTAAAAGAGATCAATTATGGCAACAACGCAAAATGGAACCGTCAAATGGTTCAACGAGAGCAAAGGATTTGGCTTCATCCAACGGGAAAATGGCGCCGACCTGTTCGTGCATTTCCGTTCGATCCAAGGCAACGGCTTTAAGACCCTGGCGGAAGGGCAAGCCGTCAGCTTTGTCGAAGTGGCCGGGCAGAAAGGCCCGCAAGCCGACAACGTTGTGATTCTGTAGCAGCTTGGCAAAGGCCTAAGCTCGCCATCCAGGCCGCCCTGTCGGCCTGGATTTCCCTGTCGTTAAGATGCGCCCGGCGCATCGTTCCGTCCAATCCTGTTCTATTACCTTTTAAGGAGTGCCAACCCATGTTGACGCTTTTTGTACGCGGATTACCCCCCAGCACCACCGAAGCCAGCCTGACCGAACTGTTCGGCAGCTATGGCAAGGTTTTCGATTTAAAACTGAGCCGGGACTTGTTCACCGGCAAGGCGCGTGGCGTCGCCACCGTCAATATGGAGGGGCATGAGGCCCGCTCAGCCATTTCCGGCCTGGACGGCCGTGACTTTGAAGGCAACACGATTTATGTCGCCTTGGACAAAGGCCCCAAAGGCGGACGCGGGCGGCGCTAAGCCTCCCCCCGACAGCCCATTCACAAACAGGATGCTATGCACAAGGATGTGACGCCTGCCCGACGTATCCTCCGCACTCCCAAGCCCTATGAACCTCACCGACCTCAAACGCAAGCCGGTTTCCGAGCTCGTCGAAATTTCCGAATCCCTGAAAATCGAAGGCGTCGCCCGCAGCCGCAAGCAAGACCTGATCTTCTCCATCCTCAAAAAGCAGGCGAAAAGCGGCGAGGACATCTACGGCGACGGCGTCTTGGAGATCCTGCCCGACGGCTTCGGCTTTCTGCGTTCGGCCGACTGGTCTTACTTGGCCGGGCCTGACGACATCTATGTGTCGCCGAGCCAAATCCGGCGTTTCTCCTTGCACACCGGCGACACCATATCCGGCAAAATCAGCCCGCCGAAAGAGGGCGACCGCTATTTCGCCCTGCTCAAGGTCGAGCAGATCAACTACGAACCCCCGGAGAACGCCAAGCACAAGGTGCTGTTCTCCAACCTGACGCCGCTGTTCCCGCACGAGCGCTTCGTGCTGGAGATGGGCAACGGCACCACAGAAGACCTCACCGGGCGAATGATCGACCTCGTCGCGCCCATCGGCAAAGGCCAGCGCGGCCTCATCGTTTCCCCGCCGAAAGCGGGCAAAACCATGATTTTGCAGAGCATTGCCCACTGCATCACTGAGCGCAACCCGGAGTGCTACCTGATCGTGCTGCTGATCGACGAGCGCCCGGAGGAAGTCACCGAAATGCAGCGCAGCGTCAAGGGCGAAGTCGTCTCCTCCACCTTCGACGAGCCGCCGACGCGCCATGTCCAAGTCGCCGAAATGGCCATCGAGAAGGCCAAGCACTTGGTCGAGCACAAGCACGACGTGGTCGTTCTGCTCGACTCCATCACCCGGCTGGCTCGCGCCTACAACACTATCGTGCCCTCGTCTGGCAAAATCCTCACCGGCGGCGTGGACGCCAACGCGCTGGAGCGCCCGAAAAGGTTTTTCGGCGCGGCGCGGAATATTGAAGAAGGCGGCAGTTTGACGATTATCGCCACCGCGCTGGTGGACACCGGCTCGCGCATGGACGAAGTGATTTACGAGGAGTTCAAGGGCACCGGCAACATGGAACTGCACTTGGAACGCAAAATTGCCGAGCGCCGGGTATACCCCGCCATCAACATTAACCGCTCAGGCACCCGCCGCGAGGAATACATGGTGCCCAAGGACGAACTGCAAATGTCCTGGATACTGCGCCGCATACTCCAGCCCATGGACGAAGTCGCCGCCAGCGAATTCCTGCTTGGCAAGCTCAAGGAAACCAAGTCGAACGCCGAGTTCTTCAGCATGATGAAGCGGTGAAGGCAGCGCTAGGTTGACTCTAGCCTTCTAGGTTGATTCTGCAGCCAGATTTCAGATACAATGTCTTGCAGATGGAACAGAGCGCAACGGGATGTCGGAGCTACCGTTAACGCCAGCGCAATTGTTAAGCTAAGAGTACAATGCCGACATTTCCACACAAACTGTCCGTTGCTGTGTCTGATTCGTTTCAACACAATGTCACGCTATCGTTATGCCAGCAATCTCAGTAATTATCCCCTCATATAATTGCGAATTATACATTACGGAGACCATTTCCAGTGTCCTGAACCAGACATACAAAGACTTTGAGCTTATTGTGGTAGACGATGGCTCCACGGATAAAACTCAGGAGATTGTGGCGTCCTTCGGTTCGCCTGTGCGGTTGGTCATGCAACAAAACTCCGGCGTCTGCAAAGCCCGCAACAGAGGTATTGACGAGGCTAAGGGAAGGTTTATTTGCCTGCTGGATCACGACGACCATTGGTTTCCCGACAAGCTTGGGCGCCAAATCAAGGCGTTTGACGAGAATCCAGATGTCGGCGTTGTCTACAGCTCTTTTATCTGCTGGCACCAAAACTCTCTTGACGACACTTACCCCGACCCTGCAAGCTACGACCTGGCTACCTACGGGGATGGTATCAACACCGACTTGTCGGGGTGGATTTACCATCAATTCCTACTAGATTGCTGGATGCTAACAAGCACCGCCATGTTCCGGGCCGAAGTGTTTGAAAAATGCGGTGCATTTGATGAATCTCTGCCGTATAGCGAAGACTGGGACTTATGGCTGCGCCTGTCACAAGAATACTCATTTGTCAACTTACGCAGGCCCTCAACCTTGTATCGCCAGCATCCCCGGCAAGGCAACCGTTCGCTGCGGGAGGTTGACTACCGAACAAACCTACTGGTCAAATCCGCACAAAAGTGGGGGCTGTGTAGCCACGATGGCCGTTGCCTGACGCAGACGCAATTCAACCAAACTGTTGCGTGCTATCATGCAGAATACGCCCTGGGGCACCTGATTGCCGACAACAGAAAGATCGCGCTACGTTCCTTTATGAAAGCATGGATTTGCTACCCACTGCGGCTGAAGTACTTAGCATATATTGTACTTTCTCAAACTGGGTGGAAGCCATCATGGTCAAACACACACATAAATCAAGCGCCCCACAAATGATTAAAGGCCCTAGCGCGTACGCATGTGGAAGATCCCATATTTAATGAGCATAAAAACAATCCCCTTCTGCCTAACAATTTTTGAGCTTGGCCGATACACAGCGGGTAGAGCCTGCGGTTCGCCATCGTCTCATGTTAGTGCCTTAAGCCCGTATATCGAATTGAATCCCCATAATGCTTAAAAACAAATTATGCTCTCTTGCAATAGCTTAGTGACACATAGGTGCTTTTGAAAAGCAAGTTGTAACTGATTTTTATATAACTCCTTTAGAACGCGAAAAACGAGGCTGTAAAAAATGAAAATAGAATTTACTGGTGAGCGCTGCATCCCAAACTGTTGCGAGAAAAGTCTCGTTGACACTCACATTGAGCGTTATAAGTTTGCTACTCAATATGTCAAAGGGAAGACAGTTTTAGATATTGCTTGCGGCGTCGGCTATGGCTCTGTCATTTTAGGAGAAGCTGGAGCAGTGCACGTGGATGGCGTTGACATTTCATCAGAGGCAGTCAACTATGCCAAAAGCGAATACAATTTGGAAAATGTACAATTTCATGAGGGTGATATAACTAGTTTTAGTTCACCATCAAAATATGATGTAATCACGTGCTTTGAGACCATAGAGCATGTTGATGATTATGTTGCATCTTTGTCTAATCTTTATGGCAGCCTTAAAACTGGAGGGTGTCTAATTATTTCTTCACCCTACCGCGTAGTTACTTCTCCATTAGCTAAATCTCTGGCTGACAAGCCCGTAAATAAGTTCCATGTTCGAGAATTTATGCCGGATGAATTAAAAGCCAGCTTAGTCCAGTGTGGCTTTTTAGTAAACGAAGCGGATATATTTGGTCAAAGATTACAAGTGCATCTTGACAATGCTGTGCTATATAAAATTTACCATTATCTATTTGAGCCTGCACAGCGTTCCAGCCCTGTTGTATCGCGCCTTACCAGCAAGTGGCTATTGCCAAGAATATTTGTGCTTATTGCTATCAAGCTTTGAATATGTGCTTGGGGTTCCCTAGTTCCTCAAAAGTCTGAAAAAACAGCGCCTTTTCGCTACACGCCTTATGCACCTAAATAGGTATACACTAACGTTATCGGCATGCTTGACGGTACCTGCCGTTTTTTAGAAACGCTAGATCGGGGGCTACCTACTTTTTTGAGACCGCTAAGGTAAGGGGTTTTCTTTCGTCCTGAAAACCGTAACAGTAGGTTTCTGAAACCAACACCCGATAAAAAAGCTTAGCTTACCGGCGTTGACGTGCCTTTGAGTCCTGCTTGAAAGGCACCGTAGGTACCATTTGCGCAGCAGGGAGATCCACAGCAATTCCCAGTCTATTGACGTATAAAGGATTTCCCTGATCAATTTGGCGCAATAAATTTTTATTGCCTTGATATTCAATAGATTCAAGAATTTAGACCGGGAACTTCTGGGAGATCCATAGCCTTAGCACACTATCTACCAAGGTTGAATGTTTTGGACAAACACGCAGTCACAATATTTCTGAGGTAAAAATGAAGAATATTCGATTATCTTTAATAGTTATATCGTATAACATGAGCAGGGAATTGCCTCGCACAATTAAAAGTCTGTCACCGGCAATCCAGCGCGGAATTGACAAGGACGACTATGAAATTATTGTAGTTGACAACGGATCTAAGCGACCATTAAACATAGACAGTTGTGAAGCCAACTTGTGCATAGAATATATGCCAAGCCCCCACTCTGTATCTCCAGCCGCCGCAGTCAATAGAGGCCTGGAGATGGCTAAGGGCGAGATTGTCGGTGTTTTGGTAGATGGGGCACGAATGGCGTCGCCGGGTCTACTTGCGAAGGCCTTGAAAGCATCCAAGCTGCATCACCGTCCAGTTATTGCTGCCATGGGCTTTCATTTGGGGCCAGAAAATCAAAGCCTCAGCGCAGAGAAAGGATATAACCAAGAAGTTGAAGACAAGCTATTACAGGGCATACGCTGGGAAGAAGATGCATACCGGCTGTTTGATGTTTCAGTGTTTGCGGGTTCTTCAAGTAAGGGCTGGTTCATGCCGATGTCAGAATCCAATGCACTTTTTCTTCCTCGCAGCTTATGGAAAGAAATTGCCGGCTTCGATGAGCAATTTGTTTGCCGTGGTGGGGGATTAGTGAATTTGGACACATACAAACGCTGCTGTGATCTCGACGACAACGAACTGATCGTGCTGTTAGGCGAAGGTACGTTTCACCAGTTCCATGGTGGCGCTTCGGCTAATGCAAAAGCTTCACAATGGTCTGAATTCCACCAAGAGTATGTCCGCATTCGCGGTGAAGATTTTTCTCGTCCTCAAAAAGTGCCTCTATACGTCGGTAACATTCCTGCCAAAACATTTTCTTTTATGAGCGACTCCATTTCTAAAGCGCAAGGGCGGCCTGCAAATTTCGTAGATATATTGCTTGAGCGATTCAATCTGTTCCGAAAAAAGTTGGTACCACTATACAGATATACAAGCTGAAGCCAGACTGTTTACTAGACATGACCTGAATGCTTATAACACCATTTTAATCGCTATAATCATGTCTAAACGCAGTGTCAATTTTAGAAAAAGCTTCATTATAGGCACATCATGGATGATCGGATTGCGTTGGGCCATTAAAGGTATTGGCTTAATCAATACTGCTGTTTTAGCACGGTTGCTTACTCCAGAAGATTTTGGCTTGATTGCCCTGTCAAGCCTTGTCGTAGGCTTCACTGAAATATGGCTTGCCTTCGGAGTTGACTTAGCGCTTATCCAAAAAAAAAATACCGACCAGCACGATTACAATACCGCTTGGAGTTTTAGGTTAGTCCAAGGCATCTTGGTAAGTCTAATCTTATTATTGATATCTCCAATAGCAACCGAATATTTTCATGAGCCTCGCGTGCTCGGACTTATCAATATTATGGCGCTATGCACATTGCTGAGCGGTGCAACCAACATTGGCATTGTCGATTTTCGCAAAGAGCTTAATTTTGAGCGGGAATGCATCTATTCAATCATCAGCAGACTAGTCAGCTTTTTCCTGACTATAGGACTTGCATGTTGGCTACGAAACTACTGGGCAATGGTCGTTGGAATCGTCGCTAATCAAGTGGTTTCATGGATACTCAGTTATAGCATGCATCCGTACCGGCCCCGTCTTACTTTCTCCCGGTTCGACACTATATGGAACTTCTCCAAATGGATGTTGCTAGTAAATATTGGCATCTACATCAGCCAGAAATTAGACGAGTTTATTGTGGCCCGCACCAACTCATCGGCCAATTTTGGAATATATAATGTTGCCTCTGATCTGGGGCAAATTCCTACCAACGAATTGTCCTTTCCAATCAGCCGGGTTCTGGTGCCTTTGCTTGCAAAGCTTCAGGAAGAACCTGACCGTATGTGGGGCAGTTACCTCAAAGTGATGGCGGGAGTCAATACGTTCACCTTGCCCGCCGGAATCGGTATGGCACTGCTGGCACCTCAGTTGGTTCCAATCATATTAGGCTATAAATGGCTGGAAGCCATACCTTATGTCCAGATTCTTTCGATGTATGGGTCTATACGTTTCATCTTTGGCGGGGTATATAATGTACTGACTGCCCAAGGAAAAACTCGGGCTTTTGCTGCTATGCTATGGCTTGAGATAAGTGCTATTCTTGCGTTTGGAATACCTGGTGCCCTCTACTTTGGATTGCTGGGGGTTGCCTACTCGAGGTTAATTGCAACAAGCTTTACTGGTATGACTGCACTTGCCATATTGTTTTTATATGGCCGTATCACGCCTAGTAGATTTTTTAGTCATATTATACGGCCCGGCCTAGCCTGTCTGGTCATGGCAGAGGTTTTGTGGGGTTGGCCGACCGATCATATTGGCGTTCCTTTGCTAGATTTATTAGCCAGCACTGCCTTAGGTGCGGCCACTTATACTGTCGTGCTGCTGTCAATATGGTGGGGCATAGGCAAGCCTGATGGCGTGGAGCGGATCGTTATCTGTGGCATATCTGAAAAGTTTAAGGGGTTAGCTAAAAATTAAGAAAATCCTAACTTTCTATTCCAAGCCTCGTATGTTGAAACAGCACGGTGTTGCATTTATGGCGAAAGTGCAGCCTAGCCTATGGTCAGCAGGCGATAAAGCTAATTGGCATTTTTACAATTACATCGTGCTTTTGAAGAGGTAATAATGAATCGTCTAAAAGACTTTGCTGATGAAAGCGGTCAAGGTATTTATATGCCAAAAAATGGCCCCGCAAAACCTTTTTCCTATAATGACGGAGATGCCGCCGAAGAATACTTCTTGCGATGCATACAGCAAGCCAGTGATGTTTCCGACAATTCTTCTGAGCTTTTAAGTCACGCTAAGGATTGGAGTTCGTACTACCATTTGGCACCGGGACGTGCTAACCATATTAGGGCGCTAGCACTTCCCCGCGATATATCAATTTTAGAGCTAGGTGCAGGCTGCGGTGCAATCTCGCGTTACCTCGGAGAAAACCATAGCATAGTGCATTCCGTTGAAGGAAGCCCGCGTCGGGCCAAGATTGCGCGGGAGCGATGCCGGGGACTCGATAATGTCAAAGTATATTGCGCGGATTTTAGTGCGCTAGAGGTAGAGTCAGAATACGATCTTGTTCTTTTGAATGGGGTTTTGGAATATGCACCTGTGTTTTTAGGCGGCAATGGCCGTTCCCCAGATCAGGCAACAGCGGCACTGTTGCAACTTGCTAAATCGGCTTTGAAGCAAGACGGAGTTTTGTTGGTTGCGATTGAGAATAAAATCGGGCTTAAGTATTGGTGTGGAGCAGAGGAAGATCATACCGGCGGGCTGTTTGATGGCATCCATGGCTATCCAACACCCGGTACAGCGAGAACATATTCAAAAAAAGAATTAGAAAAAATTTTGGAGGGATCAGGCTTTGTTCAGCATCGCTTTTATGCATGTTTCCCTGATTACAAGTTCACGACAAGCATTCTTGCGGATAGCCCTGAATCGCTAGACAATGCGTTTTTGCATAATTGGACACCTTACCCAGCTAACAATCCAGGGCTAAACCGCCAATATCTTATCCATGAGGGTCTGGCAGCTAAAACGCTAAATGATGCAGGCTTGATTCATGAATTCGCTAATTCGTTTCTTGTGGTCGCATCTGTTGATAGCCCAAACCAATTTTCGAGTGGTTTAAATCCCAAATGGCTTGCCGCAAAAGTGTCGGTGACCAACCGAGACAAATCAGTACACTGTATAACCAAATTTTATCCAAAAAACGCAAGCGTCGAAAAGACGTTGATTCACTATGGCAGTGCGCTGTCCGGCACGATAAAGCCATTAGAACATGACCCACAAGTGGCACAATGGATAGCGGGTAATTTGCTTAGCTGGGAAGCAGCAAATGCTGTCATGTCGAAGAATTTTCTGAACGAAGTCCCGGTGATTCTCGCCGAATATCACGCTGAGTTGCTGAAGAAGTTTTCTACTGGGGCAGTGGATGGTGAAGGTTTTCCAGTGGTCGATGGTGAGGCGTTTGATTTCATTATGGCGAATATTATCAGAACACCCACTGGGCTAGAAGGTATTGACGCCGAATGGAAACTTAGTCGGCTGTTGTCAGCCGATTATGTGCTGTACCGCTCGTTGTGCTATGACGTAATAGGATTGAATAAGCACTGGATTGGGCATAAGATCGCCGATTTAGATGCATTTTCGATTAGCATGATCCGAACAATTTATCCTGACTATAATCGGCAGCGTCATGAAAAAAACCGTGCCTTAGAAACCGAAATTTTGTTGGAAATACGAGGCAATTTGGGTATATCCACATGGAATCAAGCAGCGCATGGCCCCGCTTGGAAACGCGCTATCAAAGCGGTTGGCAAGCGGCTTCCTGCTCACATCAGAAAAGCGATAATCCGGTTTTCAGGTGACATATACGAGAAAATACAGATCGTGTTTTCTTCCGATTAAAAGCAGCAGCGGTTTTACTTTTCCCTCTGTGCAGCCAGCAGAATAAGGAAATGTGCGCTATCGAATGGCGTGTAGTTGTTACGTAATCCCGTTCACGCTTCGACAATCTCGGCGCGAACGGGATTTATGTGTATAACTACTTGCAACAGAAACCGCTGTATGTCGCTTAAATGTTTATAAGCATGAAATCGAAGCCCCTTTTTACTCAGGTTTTCAAGGCCATGCCATAACATTGTGCAACCCTTTCGCAATAGCCCGGCTAAAAGCTGCCAAGGCTTGGCTTTGCGAGGCCACTTTTGCGTCGTAGCTATTTCCTTCTACGGGAGTTTTGACGTGAAACGTTTGCATTAGCAGGGGTTTGTTGCGTTTCAGGATAGCCCAATTCGCCAGCAGTTCGGCGTTGCCCAAGCCATCCACATGCAAACGTCCAATTTGGATTTCGACTTGGCAATCGGGGATTATGGTGCGGTTCCACGGAAACGCCAACACATGGATTGATGGCAGCAGCGCTGACAGGTTTTCTGCGATGACGCGGGTGGCATTATCACGCAGCGGTTCGGCCCAGCGTTGGAATTCGTCGATCTGCAATTGCGAACCACTGCCGCCAGTGACGATTTGCGGACGATCCAGATAGGCTGGAATGTCCACTGGGCCGACGCCGATGACGCCGCTAGTGCCCGCGTCTTGTCGACTGGCTTGCTCTAAGGGCTGTAACTGGTAAAACTTAGCCGGGTGGGTTTTCGGTGCGCACCCCGCTGCCAGCAGTAAAGTTAGCGCGATAAAACTACCCTTAATAAGTCGGGATTTATTAAGCCACGCAGGCATGTTCATTCTCTATTCTGTTTTCCGTACAGCAGGGCGTCAGGATGGCGCTCCAGATAGTCCGCCAGCACCCGCAGCGATTTCGCCGCCGAGGCCAGATCGCGCATCGCCATGTCGAGGCTGGCGTTTTGGCCGGCCGCCTGCTCCACCGTCGCCAGCGTGGACTGGGCTTGGCCCATCGCGCCGGTCGTCGCCCGCATCGCCTGCTCGGCGCTGCGCAAGAGCGGGGCGGTGTCGCGGTTGAGGTTCGCCAGCAGGCTTTGGCTTTCTTTCAGTGTGCCGTTCAGGTTGGCGCTGAGCGGGTCGATTTTGTCGTCCAGGCGGTTGACCACGCGCCGCAAATCTTTCAGGGTCTGATCCAGCGTGGCGAGGGTGGAGGGTATCTCTGGCGACTTCAACAGTTTTTCCAATTGCTGGATAGTGGCCAGCAGCGCTTCCATGGTCTGCTGTATCGGCAGTTTCCGCGCCATCGCCACCGCCTCTTCGACGGTGTTTTCCAATTGCTCCTTGGGCGAGGGGATGCTGGGTATCTCCGGGTAGAGCGGATGCTCGCCCCCAATCAGTTTAATGGGGGTTTCCGGGCGGAAATTGATATCCACAAACAGCAAGCCGGTCAGCAGGCTTTGCA
>JBJSYU010000613.1:0-4454 GCA_046089945.1 Candidatus Methylumidiphilus sp. | reverse complement strand
TCAGCCGTCGCCGCCGTCAGGATGCGCTCGCCCCAGACCAGCAGCGTGTCGGCGTCCGCCGCCTGCACCCGCTCGCGCAGGCTGTCCGCCAGCGGGCCGAAGCGCAGCGCCATCAGCCGCAGCAGCAGCGCGGCTTCGCCTTCTTGTTTGCCCTCTTGTTTGCCTTTTTCCAGTCCTTTCTCCATTCCTTTCTCCATTCCTTTCTCCATGCCCGTCTGTATGCCCTCTTGCCGGCCCTCTTGCCGGCCTTCTTGTTTGCCCATCTGCCAGCCTTCCAGCCGGCCTTCTTGTCTTAAAGTCGCTGCTAAGCCCATGGTCTTGTCTCCAGTTTCGTTGAGGTATTCGGCGCGGTATTGCGCCACTTCGCCGTCGCTCAAATCGGCGTAGGCGTCGATGAAGTCGATGTATTTCTGTTGCCTGTGGCTGTTTGGCTCCAAGTTTTGCAAGCCCTCGACCGCGTGGTGGTAGACCGCCAGCCTTTGGCTTTTTTTGTGGCGCATGCTCGGCAGGTTCAATCTTGCCACAATGTTGGGGCTGGACAAGTATTGGTCGGCGGGCAGGCGCGACAGTTGGCAATAAATGAAGCGGAACGACAGGTAGATGTCCGCGCCGTCGCCGAGTTGCAGGTCGTGCGGGAAACTGCCGCCGCGCAGGAACACGACGACCGGCACGATTTGCGTGGTTTTCAGCAAGTCTGCCAAGTCTAGGCAGTAATGCGCCAAACGCAGGATGGAGAAGTTTTTCGGCTCGGTCTCCTCTTCGACGACAAACACCACGCCCGCCCGCCGCCCGTCGGGCCATTCGACTTGCAGCGGCACGTCGAGCCGGCGGTAGTGGCTGCCGAGTTTCTCTTGCAGTTGTTCCTCGCGGACGGGCGTTATCACTGCCCCGGCTAAATCTTGGACGTTGGCGAAGAATTCCAATGATTGCGCGGGGTAGTCGAGTATCAGGTTTTTGAAGCTTTGGTCGTGGTCCATGGCGGTTCGTGCGTGTTGGCGGCGGCGAGGTTGGCGGGCATGCCGTTCTGCTTTTCGGTCATGGTGAAAGATGGGCCATTTTTCACACATTTGGCCTTGCCCGGCAAGGGCGTTTTTTTGGGGTCTTGGTTTGCCGGCAAGGATGCCGGCGCTCCGGTGGCTTGCCGGCAGGGATGTCGGCGCTACGGCTTGCCCGCTGCGTGTTTTTGCGCAGTTCACACTGCATTCTCGGTGTGGACTGTGGCAAATGACTCGACCTAAGCTCATAACTGGGTTAAATTTATAAACCTTACGCAGGATGCGACTTTCCAGCGGCGGCCGCCGCCCAACTTCTCCCCGCCCACTGTTTTTTTAAAGAGAGCCTGTGCCATGTCCAACGAAGATGAAACGCCCGGCGCACACGAGCCGCCGCCACTCGGCACTTGGGTGCTGATGACACTGACCGCCGCCGGCATGACGGCCGCGTGGCTGTTTTTGTATTTCGGCATTTTCCTGCCACGGGGGACGGTCAATTGAACCCCGCCGCCCAACGGCTTCCCGCTTGCGGGAGCCTTTCCACCCGCACTGCCCCACGAGGTGACGCATGAACCAAAGCGCTTGGATCAGCAAGATACGATCCTGGCTCGGCCAATTTGAGGCCGACACGCAGATCGAAGACTTGGAAAAGAAATGGCTGTATGTGGCGACCGGCATGGTCGGCCTGTTTGTGTTGGCGATGGGCGTCACGGCGGTGTTCCTGAAAGTGAACCCGCCTAGCCACATCGAAACCATCGATTCCGCCAGCCTGCATTTAGGCACGGACTTCGCCGAGGACAAGCTGGGCTTGCAGCCTGAGCCGTTGGCCGACGGCACCTTGCAAGTCAAGCTGGTGGCGGGCCGCTACGGCTTTTATCCCCGCGAGTTGAAGCTGCCGGCCGGCCAGAAGATCCAGTTCCGCATGGCCAGCATTGACGTGCTGCACGGGGCGCACATCCCGATGACCAACATGAGCACGATGATCGTGCCGGGCTATGTGTCGGAAATCACCACCGTGTTCCCCAAGCCCGGCGAGTATCCGCTGTTGTGCAATGAATATTGCGGCATGGGCCACGACCATATGTGGAGCAAAGTCACCATCTTGTCGGAAGACGAGTGGGCCGCGCTCAAGACGGGAGCAAAACAGCCATGATCGATTCGACGACTAAGCGCTTGGCGCTTTTTAATTTTTGGGTGGCCTTTGGCGCCTTTGGCCTGGCCTGCGTGTTTGGCATGTACCAAGTGCTGGAGCGCAGCGGGCTGTTCACCTTCATCCAATCGCCGTCGGTGTATTTCGCCTCGGTCAGCACGCACGGCGTGTTGATGGGCTTCGTGCTGACGACGTTTTTCATCATGGGCTTTGGCTATTACACGGCGGCGACGAGCCTGAAACAGCCGATTTGGAACCCGACGCTGGCGTGGATTGGCTATGGCGTCAGCCTGACCGGCGTGGTGCTGGCGGCGGTGCCGCTGCTGCTCGGCAAGGCCTCGGTGCTGTACACGTTTTACCCGCCGATCCAGGCCAACGCCTTCTTTTACATCGGCGCGACTTTGCTGGTGGTCGGTTCGTGGTTCTGGACGGCGATCATGCTGGTGATGTTCGCCAAGTGGAAAAACGCCCATCCCGGCGAAACCGTGCCGCTGCCGATGTTCGCCACCGCCTGCAACGCGACGCTGTGGGCGTGGACCAGCGTCGGCGTGGCCTTGGAGGCGGTGTTCCAGTTGTTGCCGTGGTCGCTGGGGCTGACCGACACAATTGATGTCGGCTTGGCGCGCACTTTGTTCGCCTGGACTTTGCACCCCATCGTCTATTTCTGGCTGATTCCGGCCTACATCGCGCTGTATTCCTATGTGCCGGTGGCGGCGGGCGGCACGCTGTTCAGCGACAAACTGGCGCGGGTGGCGTTCATCATGATCTTGGTGTTCGGCCTGCCGATTGGCTTCCACCATTTGTACATGGACCCGGAGCAAGGCGTGTTCGCCAAGTTCGGCCACATGGTCGGCACCTTCGCCGTCGCCATCCCGACCTTGATGACCGGCTTCACTGTCATCGCCTCGCTGGAAATGGCCGGGCGCAAGCGCGGCGGCGCCGGGCTGTTTGGCTGGATCGGCGCGTTGCCGTGGCAAAACACCACGGTGCTGGCGGCGATTTTGTCGCTGCTGATGCTGGTGTTGGGCGGCTTCGGCGGCATCGTCAACGCCAGCTACGCAATGAATGCGATGGTGCACAACACCGCTTGGGTGCCGGGGCATTTCCATTTGATCTTCGGCGGCACGGTGGTGACGATGTACTTCGCCATGGCTTACGAGTTGTGGCCGAAGCTGACCGGCAAGGCGCTGTTTTGCGCCGACATCGCAAGGACGCAGTTGTGGACGTGGTTTGTCGGCTTGGCGATCATGACCACGCCTTGGCATGTGCTGGGCCTGCTCGGCCAGCCTCGGCGCATTTCCGCCGTGCAGTACAACAGCCTGCTGACCTTGGCCTGGGAGCCTTACGAACTGCTGATGATCCTGGGCGGCATGGTGCTTTTGGTGTCCGCCGCGCTGTTCGTGTTCATCCTCTACAAAACGCAGACCGCAGGCGACAGCGCCGCCGCCGAGGAATCCCTGGCTGTGGCGGAACCGGCGGTGTCGTCGTGGCTGAACGGCTTTAAGCTGTGGAACTTGGTGATCTTGGGGCTGATGATGCTGAGCTACGGCTATCCCATCCTGCAGTTCTTCATCCTGAAAACTTACAATCCGTCCGAGTGGGGGTATTGAACATGCGCGGCATCATTTTAAGCGTCATCTGTTGGGGGCTGAGCGCGGCGGCGTGGGCCGAGCCTTCCAGCCTAGTGGCCTGGACGCCGACGACCCTGAAATTCGTCAAGCAAGGCAACGCCGAAAACGGCAAAACGCTGGCGAACGGGTGCGTGGGCTGCCACAACAAAGACAACGCCGCGCCGAATCTGGACGGGCAGTTGCCGACTTACCTGTACAAGCAGTTGCTGGACTACCGCAACGGCAGCCGCAAAGACCCGACCGGGACGATGAACGGCATGGCGGCCGCCTTGTTGAAAGATGATCAGGCGGTGGCGGACGTTTCGGCGTGGTATGCGCAGCAGCCGCCGATGAAAGGCCCAGGCGGCGCCAGCGACAGCAGCGGCATTGTCGCGGTTGGCGACGGCAAGCGCATGGAACCGGCCTGCGCCAGTTGCCACGGCCGCGCCGGCCAAGGCGAAAAGGTTGACACCCCCAGGCTGTCCGGCCAAAAAGCCGGCTATCTGGAGCAAACCCTGCTGGGCTACAAAAGCAAGGCGCGCGGCAACGATATCTACAGCCGCATGCGGCTGATCGCCTCCAAGCTGAGCGAGCAGGAAATCAAGCTGCTGGCGGAGTATTACTCGAAGCTGGATTAGGGTTAGGAACGCCCTCCCCCTCGCAGGGGGAGGGCTGGGGTGAGGGTATTAAACCAATCGTTTG
>JBJSYU010000612.1:0-5552 GCA_046089945.1 Candidatus Methylumidiphilus sp. | reverse complement strand
GTCGAGCTTGGCCGTCAGTCTGCGGTTCCACGGCTTGATGAACACCGACTCCAGCCAGCCCATGATGGTCTTTTGCCGCGGCGCGGACTGCGGCTTGCCAGCCAAATCGGCGGACGCGCTGCCGCCCACAGCCAGCAGCGCAATTGCCAGTAAAACGATGGATTTGCCCATTGGGGTATGCATTGCCGATGAAAACCTGCCCAGACCGCCCAATTGCCGACACCTACAGCGAAAAGCCCGGGCGATTGTGTCGCACCGGGCCAAATCGCTCCGCCGTTGCCTAAACCGCCCGGCCCGAACGCCGAGGCTGACGGCTAGTCGGCGATGGTCGTCAAGCCCCTAGCCTGGCTTGCATAATAGGCGGAAATATCTTTGATCTCTTGCTCGCTGAGCGCCTGGGCCATGCCGCCCATGATGGCGTTCTTGCGGGTGCCTTTCTTGTAGGCCAGCAGTGCCTGGCTCAAGTAGCCCTCGTATTGCCCGGCCAAACGCGGAAAGTTTGGATCTTTGCTGTTGCCGTCTTCGCCGTGGCAACCGCCGCAAACTGCGGCTTTTTCCTTGCCTGCGGCAGGATTGCCGGTCAGCGCGTTGACTTCGGTGGACAAGACTTTTTTCGAGACATAAGCCGCGATGTCTTGCAGATCCTGCTCCGTCCAACTGTTGGCGTTGCCTTCCATGCTGCCGTGCTTGCGGCTGCCATCCTTGTAAGCGTTCAACGCGGCGAGGACACTCTCCGCATGCTGGCCGCCGATGCGTGGCACCGGGTAATTGGGGACGGCGTTGCTGTAGCCGTCAATGGCATGGCAACCCGCGCAGGTGTAAAACTTTTTCTTGCCTTCCTCGGCATTGCCGGCCGCGACTGCGGCCTGTCCACCCAACGCAAAACAGACTCCAACCGCCGCGAGACGCCATAGGTTTTTGCTATTCATCTTAATTCGTACTCCAAGAAAGTTCTCTTAACTCGAAACATGTGCATTTTAAGGCTTTGGCATGTCCGGCTGTTGACAAGCGGGCGGTGCGCGCCTGCTTGTCAAGTCATGGCGGATCACATGCTCAAGGCTTGCTTCAACGCCTCCTCGACCTCGCCCGCATCCATGGCTGTCGTTTCGCCTTCCGCGCCGTCGGAGAAGCGGCCTTTTTGCTTGCGCTCCAAATGGTAGGCCAGCCCTGTGCCCGCCGGAATCAAGCGGCCGACGATGACGTTTTCCTTCAATCCCATCAGCTTGTCGCTCAAGCCCCGGATCGCGGCTTCGGTCAGCACACGGGTAGTCTCCTGGAACGACGCGGCGGAGATGAACGATTCGGTGGACAGCGAAGCCTTGGTGATGCCCATCAACACCGCCTCAAAGCAGGCGGGAATCTTGCCTTCCGCTTCGACCCGCTCATTTTCTTCCATCAGGCGCGCCCGGTCGATCTGTTCCCCTTTGAGGAACACGGTGTCGCCCGGCGAGGTGATCTCCACTTTGCGCAGCATCTGGCGGATGATGACTTCGATGTGCTTGTCGTTGATCTTCACGCCTTGCAGCCGGTAAACGTCCTGGATTTCCTTGACCAAGTACGAGGCCAAGTCGGCGACTCCGCGCAGGCGCAGGATGTCGTGCGGGGTGAGTTCGCCTTCGGCGATGGTTTCGCCTTGATCCACATGCTCGCCCTCAAACACGGTGACATGCCGCCATTTCGGAATCATCGCCTCATGCTGCACACCCGCCGTGTCGGTGATGACGATGCGGCGCTTACCCTTGGTTTCCTTTCCGAAGCTGACGGTGCCCGTGGCCTCGGCCAAGATGGCCGGGTCTTTCGTCTTGCGGGCCTCAAACAAGTCCGCCACACGCGGCAGGCCGCCCGTGATGTCGCGGGTCTTGCTCGACTCCTGCGGAATCCTTGCCAACACGTCGCCGACTTCCACCACGTCGCCGTCACGGATGCCGACGATGGCCCCCGACGGCAGGAAGTATTGCGCCGCGATGTCGGTGGACGGAATGAAGATGTCCTTGCCCTGCTCGTCCACTAGCTTCACCATCGGGCGCAGCTCTTTGCCGACGCTGCCACGCTGTTTCGGGTCGATGACTTCCATGAAGCTGAGGCCGGTGACCTCGTCGGACTTCTCGCGGACGGTGATGCCGTCGGTGAAATCGACCAGCAGAGCGATGCCGTTCACCTCGGTGACCACCGGATGGGTGTGCGGATCCCAGTTGACCACGACCTGCCCGCCCTTGACGGTCGCGCCGTCATGCACGTTCAGCACCGCGCCGTAAGGAATCTTGTAACGCTCGCGCTCGCGTCCATGCTCGTCAATGACGCTGACCTCGCCGGAGCGCGACACCGCCACCAGATGGCCGTCCTTGTTCTCCACCGTCTTCAAATTGTTCAGCTTGATCGTGCCGGCAGACTTCACTTCGACATTGTTGATCGACGCCATCCGCGAGGCGGCGCCGCCGATGTGGAAGGTGCGCATCGTCAACTGGGTGCCCGGCTCGCCGATGGACTGCGCCGCGATGACGCCAATCGCCTCGCCGTTGTTGACCTTGTGGCCCCGGCCCAAGTCGCGGCCATAGCACGAGGCGCAGACGCCATGCCGGGTTTTGCAGCTAATCACCGAGCGCACCCGCACATTGTCGATGCCGTGGTTTTCCAGCTCAACCACCCAATATTCGTCCAGCAAAGTGCCTGCCGACACGACCAGCTCGTTGGTGGCGAGGTCATGGATGTCTTCGGCCAACACACGGCCCAACACACGCTCCGCCAGCGGCTCGACCACATCGCCGCCTTCGATCAACGGCGACATCAGCAGCCCGTCGTTGGTGCCGCAGTCGTCTTCGGTGATGACCAGATCCTGCGCCACGTCCACCAGGCGGCGGGTCAGATAACCGGAGTTGGCGGTCTTCAACGCGGTGTCCGCCAAGCCTTTGCGGGCGCCGTGCGTGGAGATGAAGTACTGCAACACGTCCAAGCCTTCGCGGAAGTTCGCGGTGATCGGCGTCTCGATGATGGAGCCGTCCGGCTTCGCCATCAAGCCGCGCATGCCCGCCAATTGGCGAATCTGCGCGGCGGAGCCGCGGGCGCCGGAGTCGGCCATCATGTAAATCGAGTTGAACGACTTTTGCTGGATGGTGTTGCCGTCTTTGTCTTGCGCCGCCTCGGTGCCTAAGCCTTCCATCATCACCTTCGCCACTTGGTCGTTGGCATGCGACCAAATATCGACGACTTTGTTGTAGCGTTCGCCGTCGGTCACTAGGCCGGAGGCGTACTGGTGCTGGATTTCCTTGACCTCTTTTTCCGAAGCGGAAATGATCTCGCCCTTGCGCGGCGGCACGACCATGTCCTCAAAGCCGATGGAAACACCCGCCCGCGTCGCGTAGGTGAAGCCCGTGTACATCAACTGGTCGGCGAACACCACCGAGGCTTTCACGCCCAGGGTGCGGTAGCAATGGTTGATGAGCCGCGAAATGGCTTTTTTGGTCATGTCGTGGTTGACCAAATCGAAGCCCATGCCGTCCGGCAAGATTGTCGAAATCAAGGCCCGACCGCCGGTGGTTTTCACGCGCCGGATCACGGGCGGCAACTTCTCGCCGTTGTCGTCGAGCAGCACCTCGCGGATGCGCACCGTGACCTTGGCCTGCAAATCCAACTGCTTGTTCTGATAGGCGCGGAACACCTCGTCGGTGTCGGCGAAAATCATCCCCTCGCCTTTGGCGCCGACGCGCTCGCGGCTCATGTAATACAGGCCCAGCACCACGTCCTGGGTGGGGTTGATGATCGGCTCGCCGTTGGCCGGCGACAAGATGTTGTTGGTCGCCATCATCAAGGTGCGCGCCTCCAACTGCGCCTCCAGCGACAGCGGCACATGCACGGCCATCTGGTCGCCGTCGAAGTCGGCGTTGAACGCGGTGCAAACCAAGGGGTGCAACTGGATCGCCTTGCCTTCCACCAGCGTCGGCTCGAACGCCTGGATGCCCAAGCGGTGCAAAGTCGGCGCGCGGTTCAGCATGACCGGGTGCTCGCGGATGACCTCGTCAAGGATATCCCAGACTTCGGCGCTTTCGCGCTCGACCATCTTCTTCGCCGCCTTGATCGTCGTCGCCAGCCCACGGAATTGCAGCTTGCTGAAAATGAACGGCTTGAACAGCTCCAAAGCCATTTTCTTCGGCAAGCCGCACTGGTGCAGCTTCAAGGTCGGGCCGACCACGATGACCGAACGGCCCGAATAATCGACGCGCTTGCCCAGCAAGTTTTGGCGGAAGCGGCCCTGCTTGCCTTTGATCATGTCCGCCAAGGATTTCAGCGGGCGTTTGTTGGAGCCGGTGATGGCGCGGCCACGGCGGCCATTGTCCAGCAGCGCGTCCACGGCTTCCTGCAACATGCGCTTTTCGTTGCGCACGATGATATCCGGCGCGTTCAAATCCAACAGCCTTTTAAGCCGGTTGTTGCGGTTGATGACGCGGCGGTACAGGTCATTCAGGTCAGAGGTCGCAAACCGGCCACCATCCAGCGGCACCAACGGGCGCAGTTCCGGCGGCAGCACCGGCAGCACGGTCAGAATCATCCATTCCGGCTTATTGCTGGAACTGATGAGCGACTCAATGGCTTTCAAGCGCTTGGTGTGCTTCTTGATCTTGGTTTCTGAACTGGTGCCGTCGATCTCCTCGCGCAGGCGCTGCACCTCGGACTGTAGCTCCATAGTCCTGAGCAATTCGCGGATCGCCTCGGCGCCCATCTTGGCGCTGAACTCGTCGCCGTATTGCTGGGAAGCCTCCTGGTATTCCTCCTCGGTCAGCAGAGTGCTGCGTTGCAGCGGCGTCATGCCCGGATCGATGACGACAAAAGACTCGAAATACAGCACACGCTCGATTTCCCGTAGCGTCATGTCGAGCAGCAACGCAATGCGCGACGGCAGCGACTTCAAAAACCAGATGTGCGCGACCGGGCTGGCCAGCTCGATATGCCCCATGCGCTCGCGGCGCACCTTGGACAAAGTGACCTCGACGCCGCATTTCTCGCAAATCACGCCACGGTGCTTGAGGCGCTTGTACTTGCCGCACAAGCACTCGTAATCGCTGACAGGCCCGAAGATCTTCGCGCAAAACAGGCCGTCGCGTTCCGGCTTGAATGTCCGGTAATTGATGGTTTCCGGCTTCTTCACTTCGCCATACGACCATGAGCGGATCATGTCGGGCGAGGCCAGGCTGATGCGGATGCCGTCAAACTCTTCGGTCTGGTTCTGGCGCTTCAAAAAGTTAATCAAATCTTTCACAGGGCGGGTCTCCTAAATCATCACACTGGCTGTTGCAAAACCCAAGGCGGGCGGTTGGCCCGCGCTACGGGACTCACTCCTGTTCCAACTCGATATTGATCGCCAAGGAGCGGATTTCCTTAATCAACACGTTGAACGACTCAGGCATCGCGGCCTCCATGCGGTGGTCGCCGTCCACGATGTTCTTGTAGATCTTGGTACGGCCAGTCACGTCGTCCGACTTCACGGTGAGCATTTCCTGGAGGGTATAAGCAGCGCCGTAGGCCTCCAACGCCCAGACTTCCATTTCACCGAAGCGCTG
>JBJSYU010000611.1:0-6388 GCA_046089945.1 Candidatus Methylumidiphilus sp. | reverse complement strand
ATGCAAACCAATACGCCATACGATCAAACCCCACCCGCTTGGCCTCGGCCCAATTGCGTTTAAATTGCACATCCGCATACACGCCATCATCCCCGCCACCCGCTTTAATCGCCACCAATTTTATGTGTGGGTTATCACGTTTGACCTTATCCCAATCAATCCGCCCCTGCCATTTGCTTACATCTATTGCCGCTATCGGGTTTAATTGTGCTGCCATGTTTGCCTCGTTGTTGTTCGTTGTTGCCTTATCTACCCGTCACACTTCACCGCCACCCACCACTCACCCACCTGCACCACCGTGTGCCCCAGCAATTTTGTTTCTATCTCTATCCACCGATCAAGCCACCTCTTTTGCACCTCCACCAATGAAAACCCCATCACCGTAAATGGTGTGCACCCCACCTTCACCGCCACCCACCAGCCTTTATAGCTGCTTTGTTGCTGCACCCATGCCCATTCATACCCCTCCCCCGCCTCCGTCAACGGCTCGGCAAACCCATGCCGTATCTCATCCTCAATCACCTGCGTCACTAAGTCCTGAGTCTCAGGCTGTGCGCTTGGTTCTTGGTTCTTGGTTCTTGGTTCTTCCATCTTGCCTATTTCTCCTGTGCCGCAATTGCAGCCAATAGTTCTGCATAATCATTGCTTGCCGCCTCGCCTGTTGGCTCAATGCGCACATCTGCCCCCGCCCCTGCTGCCACCTGATACGCCAATTTACGGTCTGCCGCCGTGCCGCGCTCCGACACCGCCGCGTGATACGTGGCATCATCCAAATGCACCAACCGCTCACGCCACCACCCCAACCGCACCGCCATCAGTAGCGGCTTCATGCCCTTAATATGGCGTAGCACTTTAATCCTATGCCCGCCCAATATGGCTGCAAACTGCGCTTGGGTCATGGCCCCTACTGGACGCTGGGCTGGCCCCAGCACATACCACGCCCCACACAGCGCCCGCTCCATCTCATAGCCCTTGCCCCGCAACATGGTGTAGGTGTTAAAAAACAATACTGGGAATTTATGCTCCTTCATTGTCTTCAACAATTCAACCTCGCTGCTGCTAACCCGCACCTTGCGCACGGGTTGCGCCGCGCTGCCCTCTGTGGCATCATCCACTAACACCCATTCCCCATCACCCAGGGTGGGCGCTAGCTCAATCGGTATTAATGGTATCTGCTGGCTCACGTTTATTCTTTCTGCATAAATTATACATTTAGAATAATACACTACAAAAAAAGAGAGGCTATTTACAATACTTGTAAGTAGCCTCTCTTTTTAGTGTTGAGTGCTTGGGGGTTCCCCCGCCATCTCAAGAATTTTTTGGGCAATCTCTCGCGCTTTATCCAAATCAAAAAATACTTCAGGCCCATCTATTCTAAACACAATCCATTGCCCTTGGCTATTAAATCTTTCTACGGTAAATTCATCTTTATCCATATCGTAAAATGTTATTTCGTTCATAATCTTTAATCCCTAATCCTTAATTATGTTCTTCAACTCCCATTGCCATTTTTCCATAAATAAAAAAGATTGGTCTTCTTGTTTATCCACACACACCCCCGGTAACACAATTACCGCTGCCCCATCTGCTCGGTTGCCTGCCTGCACTACAAACCCCGCCGCCCGCCAAAACTGCAACGCCGTGCGCATGGTGCTGGCGGCTTCATCAAAGGTTGCGGCTGTGCTATTCGTCGCCATTTTCTTTACCTGTCCTTGCTAAATAATTCAGTTGTCTGTGCTTCGGCAATAAATGGAATTTGCCGCCATAACTGCTCTGCCTTTTGTTGCGTCCCCATCGCCACTGAAAATACTTGCCGCCGCCTAGCACCTCAGTGCGGGCATTGGCTGGCAGTGGGGTGGCTTCCATCATCACCACCCCTACCGTATCCAGCGCATCAAAAGGCATTAAACTTTTGGGTCTGCATTTACAGGCTTGCTTGGCAATATAACCTCTGCCGTTGGCTTTGCCGTTTCTGGCCCACTTGGCCCCGCTGGCATTGTCGCCATATTTGCTACCGCCGCTTCTAGCTTCACCTCATTGGCTTGCCCATCTACCACCCCGTTAAAAATTTCATTTGCCCGTGGGAACATTTGTCCAGCCTGTTTGGGTTTGCGAAAAATCGTTGGCGTATCAATACTATTCATCGGCAGCCCGCTCCATTGTGCAATCATCTGTTGCCCCACCCGCTGCCCATAAATGGCCAAGGCCTGTGTGGCTTCATCACTGCTGGCTGCCAACATGATGCTCTGCATCTCTGCCGCTTGTTTGGCCTGCTGAAATTTGCGCTTGGTGCGCATAATCCCGATGGCTGGATCCGTATCTACCACCGCTTTCCAAAAGGCAATCACTAGCGGTATGACCAGTGGCACACCCCAAAACGAATACAGCTTAATAGCTGCACTCTCTGCCGCCGCCGCATTGCTCAGCGCGTTAAACTCCACAATCACATTTAACGCCACAATCACAAACATCAACCAGCCAAAAATCTTGGCCAGCATCCCCTGTGTGCCCGCGCTAAACCACACAAACGACCCAAACATAAACACCGCCAAACTGCCTTCAATCAAGATTGCAGGTATCACCCCGATGATTTTCATCGGGCCATCAAACGCACGGCTATACAACATCACATTCAACACAAACGTAAACACCAAACCCAACCCAATCAACGCCCCCGCCGCCACCTGCACCAAGGTGCGCTTGCCTTTGTGTTCATCTTCTGCCACCAAGCTGGCAATACTCATTACACCTTTTTCTGTTGTTCCTTCCATTTTGTTTACCTCTAATAAAAATAAAATACTAATTGATATACTTACACCCAACGGCATTTTGTTTACCATGCCGTTGCCGCTCAGTTCCTACCTGAGCGGTTTTTTTATTTTGTGGGGCGGGTATCCGCCCCCGCCCCAACTATTTTTTTTTTGTGCTATCTAACGTCATACATACAGAATCAAAACCGCACACTGGCTTTTATCTTTAATCTTTAATCCTTAATCCTTAATCAATAACATCACCCCCTTTATTGCGGCAACCACTAGACCCATTACCGTCAATTTTGTATTTTCTCTTTTCACTATCTAACTATTCCAACTATCCAACAATTACATTTTGCTGCCTAGTGGTTGCCATCTCAACGATTGATTTAATCTTTGTGTTTTTCCCCTTCGCCCGTTGCGCACACGCCTGACTACAATACCGCCGTGCATGGGTGCTATACATAAAACTTGTGCCACACATCTCACAAAATTTCAGCCGCACTTTATTTATATAACACGTTTTGCTGCGCTTCTTGTCGGCTGCTACTGAACATTCAGTGCAACAATATTTGTGCGATGAATTCTTTTTTACAAATGTTTTGCCGCACCACTTACACGCAATCTCTTGACCCAGCGCCACCACACACCGATCGCCTACCGCAATCTCGTGCACTCGCGCCCGCCAAAACATCCGCCGACGCGCCTGTCGACAATCATTATTGCAACATGTTTGGTTAGGGGCTTTGGGCTTAAACCACATGCCACACATCACACACGTTTTCTCAGAAACATATAACCCAACCACATCTTGCGTTTTTAACTTTGGCTCATCCAACAATTTTTTTTGTGCGCGCCCCAATTTAGCTTTTAGTTTTTGTATTTCAGCCTCATACCATTCTCGGGTTTCCTTGGCTGCTTCTCGTTCACGGCTGTTTTTTGCGTTTAACTCGGCCTGTTTTGTGTCAGGCAAATACTTAACATAATCAATCAGCCTTTCAAAATCATATTGTTGTAGCATATTGCCTCAATGTATTGTGTGTTCTTTTTCTTCCGATAACCAAACCCCAAACCGCAACGCCACATAAAACAAACCAAACATCACCACCACCCACGCTACCCCCTGTATTACATCTGCTATAGCCATATCTCCCCATCCTGTCCATACCGTAACGGCTTGCCCTCGATCACCACCCGCACCGAATTTTCATCAATTCGCGCAATTCCCGCTTCACTTAGCGCGGGTATCCACGTGCTGTTGTCGCTGGCTGTGGTGATGATGGTAATTTTGCGCTCGGCATCGCGCCGCCAAATCAACGCAAACAACACATCCCGCCGCCAATCCGTTAATTTCTCCGTGATGATTTCATCAATCATCAACACATTTACCCGCGCCAAGGCCTCGGTATACGCCTCAGTATCGCCGCCAAACCGCGCCTTCACCGCATCCAACATGTCATATGCTGTGATAAACGCGCCTGTGCGCCCTGCCAACATCAGCGCCTTTAGTGCGCCAATGCCCAACCCCGTTTTGCCGCGCCGTGTTTTACCTAGCAAAAACAACCAAGGCCGCCCCAGCTTGCCATCGTTGATGTGCTGCACCCAATCACTTACCGCCTTATGCGCTTTCACCTTTTCTATTGCCTTACTGCCTGCGTTACGCCACGTGTCCAGTGTCGCCTCTGCATATTTACTCGGTATGTTGGCCTGCCCAATCTCCGCCATCATCCGCACATGGCTGGCCTGTGCCGCCCGTGCCGCCACCACTGCCCGCCCCGCCTCGCACACACACGCCCACTCCCCAAACCCTAACCGCGTGCTGCCTGTTTTGCCTGTCGTTAATAATCCGTTGTTACAGTTGCACATTGTTTAAACGGGTGCAAGAATTTGAGATGTAATAAGTATTATGTCAAACTCTCCAGCCCCCTAAAAAATCCTAAACCTTACTCACCCCGCGACCCCGCTTTTTTCTCAGCGCCGCCGCCGCATTCTCCAGCGCCGTCACCAGCGCCTCATCATCATGCACACGATTCACAATATAGCGCTTACTCGTGCGCGAGATAATCAACATACGCGGATAACTAAGCAACTCTGTCACCGCCGCCCCAATCCGCCGCAACACATCTTGCCCCGCTGGCGATGTCACCGCCGCCAACTCATCATCAATCTTTTGCCGCGCCTCTGGCCCCAACCGCTCCCACGCCTCATACGCCTCCATCGCCGTCACCGCCGCATTAAGTGCATGATGCACCACATCGGCAATTTTGTTTTGGCCTTTTGTTGGCATGTCACCCTCCCCTACAATCCACAAAATAGCGCGCTGCCGCGCCGCGCTGCTCGGCTGCACCGTAATCTCTAGCGCCTTGCGCTTGGCTACCGCGTCATCTATCCAACCCATTAATACTCCAATTCGTTATAACTCGGCTCTTGCTTTTTCGTTCTTAATTCTTGGCGCTTGGCTCTTGGCTCTTGGCCCTTCCCCCCAAACCCCTCACGCAACACCTGCCGCTTACGCCAAGCCTCTAGCAACCCCTCAATATTCAGCGGGTTATACCCATCCTGCTGCCACCGTTCACACATCCCGCGCCACTGTTTCAGCATCGTCACCTCATCGCCCACCGCCTTAACAATCAACTCACGCCCCTCAGCATCGGGCCGCGCCACCCCAAACACCTTGCAATACACACTCACTGCCATATGCGTTACTTCGTTCGCCTGCCGATACGCCTTGCCCAATCTGGCAAACACCCCGCGCCGTGCGTGATTCTCTACCCCACACACAAACACACCCTCATATTTTTGCAACTCAGCCCACCACCGCTGCACCGTGAAATAATCCACGCCCAAATCTTGGGCCGCCTCATCCAGCTTAAACGCCACCGTGCGCCGCTGCCCATTCGCCACATTACCTAACCACACCGCCAAACAAATTGCGGTATTGCCTCGCGCCTCAACCGGTATTTGCTCCATCACCATACCGATACAAAAATTAGCTAATCGGCTCATATTCCCCCACCCCGTCTATCGTTTGCTGTGTTCATCAATGCTGCCTCGTTGTTGTATCTAAGTCCTAAATTTTTTTCATCTGCGGTTCAACCAGCCGCCGCGCCGCGCCATCCCACTTTAAATGAAACTCGCCTAAGTCGCCGTTGCGATTCTTGCGCACCAACACCTCGCTTACGTCCTTCATGCTCAGGTCATACTGTGGGTCGTTCGGCCCATAGTAAACATCTTGCCGATATAAGAAAGCTACTTGATCAGCCTCTTGTTCGATGCTGCCACTCTCACGTAGATCAGCCAACATCGGGCGCTTGTCTGCGCGGTTCTCTAGGGTTCGGCTCAACTGTGCCGCCACAATCAGCGGTATGCCAAGCTCACGCGCCGTCTGCTTTAACTCAGTGGCAATGTATCCAACCTCCGCCACCCGGTCACCCCGCCGCCCTGCCCCCGCGCTGCCATCTAGCAACTGCAAATAGTCCACATACATACAGGCAAATGGGTGGCGCGCCTGCGCCCTGCGCATCCGCATCCGCAATGTCATTGGGCTAATACGTGGGGTGTCATCAATCCACAATCCCAACTCGCTCAGCTTCAGCATGGCCGCTGTTGCGCTGTTCACGTCCACTTCGTTCAAT
>JBJSYU010000610.1:0-2902 GCA_046089945.1 Candidatus Methylumidiphilus sp. | reverse complement strand
CTTGACCGCTCCCGCTGGATGGATGACTTGCCTTGGCGGCATGTCTTCCTTTTTGCAGCGCCTTCAACAACTTAGAAGGCGGCGGGGAGTTTTGTCAGTCAACCAGGGCTTACCTCTGGAAACCGCAGGCAGGCTCGTGTCGGTGGCGTTTTTCCTGCTATGCCTTTGGCCACTTTACCGGATACTAGATTGGCTGCATGTTGAAAGCAAAGCAGTGGCCCTGTCGTTCGTCGTTTTTACGCCACTTTATGTGTTTTGGTCTAGGTCTTTCATGATTGAAAGCACCGCGCTTTTTTTCGCCTTGCTCTATGTAACTGAGGTGTATCGGATAGTGCGCAAACCGAGGCAAGGCATTATGGAATATGTCGGCCTTTTTGTGGTGGGGACGCTTGCGGCGCTAGTCAAGGCAACCACGTTTCTCCCTTTGTTTTTGGTGGTCTGCGCGGTATTGGCCTATAGGCTTTATCGAGACTATAGCGACCGCCCGGAGGTCGCCAAGCTAGGCATGCTATTGGCCGTGCAGATTGCGATATTCGTAGCGCTGCTGGCCTGGGTCAGGCATACCGATGCGTTGAAATCATTGATTCCGATAGGCGCGATGCTTACCTCTGAACATCTCCGCGCATGGAATTTCGGCACACTGAGCCAGCGGCTTGATCCTTATGTCTGGTTTCGCCTAGGCAACAATTTGGCGGATATTTATTTTCCATTCCCCCGCACACTGGCTTGGCTGAAGGGCTTGGGTTGCATCTTTCTCGCTGCGTTATTTGCTTATTGCCTAAAATGTTGCAGTAGCCTTCGGCGGATGCAGGTGGCGGGCCTCCTTGCCTTATTCGCCTTGCCGTTTCTGATTTTCTTCAACCTACACAGAATTCACAACTATTATCAAAATGCAAACGCTGTATTTTTGAGCTTGGCTATGGGAGTTGCCTTGATAGGCGCACTTGAAACTGCTTCACCAACGCGTAGAGTCATGCTAAAGACCTTTTATTGGCTCGTGGTTCTCACATTCACAATGAGTTCTATGTGGTATTTCAACTTCAAATCATCGCATTACTCCCGATACATGGATCTCGCCAGTTACCTTCATCAGCACACCCCAATAAATTCTGTGATAGTTTTTAGCGGCCAAAGCTGGTCGCCCGAAATACCTTATCAGGCTAAACGGATGGCGTTGATGTTGCCGGACGAATTTCCGAGCGATGTGTTAGAGTCGGGGCTGCGCAAGACGATAGAAGCCGGGGAGAAAGTGAGCGCCTATGTACGTTGCGGGTCGGGTGCCTTGGATGGGATGGTAGGAAAGTATTTTAATATTGCAAGAGCGCCAGAATCAGATATCGCCGGTTGTAAGGTTTACCTGTTTGATGACAGATGAACGGATTTTACTGATTGGCTTAATGGTTTCCACTGATGCAACTCCGAGCAGGAATCAACAGTCCCCGCCCAGAAAGCAAACATCACCAACACTAAGTAGCAACTAGCATCACCCCTGCGCAAACTACCCCTATGATTAGGCTTACTTTGTCACGAAAGGTAAAGACAATCGGATCGTCAGGCATATCTCCCCGGTGGGTGATCATCCAAATCCGGCTGATCCAGTAAAGCATGATGGGGCAAATTATCCATATGGCTTCTGGTAGCTTGTATAATATCTGCACTTGTGGGCTGTTGATGTACATTGCCAGCACCAAAACGGCTAAGTAGCCGCTGGCAAGCCCGGCGCTCATCAACACGATAAGGTCGCCGGTTTGATAGCCTCGACCGGCGGTTTTTTCTTTGCCCTCATGCCGCATGGTTAATAGCTCAGAGTAGCGCTTCACTAAGGCTAGGCTTAGGAACATGAACATCGAAAACGCCAATAACCAAAACGATGGCATGGACGGGATGGCAGCGGCCCCAGCAATGATACGTAAAGTATACAAACCTGCTAACGACAAGACGTCCAGCATCGCATACGTTTTTAGTTTAAAGGAGTAGGCTAAGGTAATGATGTAATAGATTCCTGATATAGCTAAGAAGTAACCCGGCAAAGCGGATGCGATGCCAAAGGCACTGGCGAAGAGAACAAGCGCCATAAGAAAGCCAGATGTGGCTTGTATTTGCCCGGATGCGAATGGGCGGTTTCGCTTGCGGGGATGTTCGCGATCCGCCGATAAGTCAAGCAAGTCGTTAAGAATATAGGCGCTAGACGCGGCGCAACAAAAAGCCATGAAGGCCAAGAGAGTGTGCAGGATGGCGGCTTGATCGGATAATAGGTGCGCCGCTAGCAGTGGGACAAATATTAAGGTGTTTTTGACCCATTGATGCGGCCTCAGGGCTCTGATGGAGGCTGCGGCCTTATTTGCTGTTTTAGGAAAGACGCGATCTGGTGATGCCATGGCGCGTAACTTTTTCTCAACCCCCGCATTGGGGCTGACCAGAATGGCTTTCCGCGAATGCGGCCAGATTTTCAAATCTGGTAACCCATTTCCTGCGTAGTCAAAGCCTTTTTCGCCAAATTGTTCAATAAGCCGATCCCGCTTTTTGGCGCCTGACAGGTTGTCGGGGTATTCTGTCGCCAAAACTGCATCAAAAATACCGAGGTGTGTGGCGATAGGGGCCGCGAGGCGACGATGGGACGCTGTTGCCAAAACTAACTTTCTTCCTTTTTCATGTTCGGCCACTAGGAATCCGAGGAATTCCGCATGGTAAGGCAGATGTTTGGCATCGATATCGACGCATAAGGCTATCTGTTCTTTTAGGTAGGCTTTGCCGCGAGTAAGCCACAACGGAATAAGAAATGCCTTCCAAAAATGCCTCTTCACCAAAAGGATGAACGATTCCACTAGAATATCGGTTTTGATCAGTGTTCCATCCAAGTCAACTGCTAATGGGATAGGATCGATAGGTAGTCCGTTGCTAT
>JBJSYU010000609.1:0-4984 GCA_046089945.1 Candidatus Methylumidiphilus sp. | reverse complement strand
AGGGCGAGGGGGACTTGATTCAGGGCTTCCTTAAAGGGCCAACTATTTTGAAGGAATAGCCATGGATCACCGCCCCGATCCCGCTGTCTTGCCGTTGCGCTTCCACGGCGACGCTTGGGAGTATTTCCGCATTTGGATCGTCAATGTCTGTCTGACCGTGCTGACCTTGGGTCTGTACGCGCCATGGGCCAAGGTTCGGCAAAAGCGCTATTTTTACGGGGCCACGGAACTGGCCGGCGCCAGTTTCGATTATCTGGCCGACCCCGTGGCCATTTTGAAGGGTCGGCTTTTGGCTTTGGGGCTGTTGCTGGTGTTTGGCACGGTCTCCGAGTTTCTGCCGGCCTTGGCCGCGCTGGGTTGGCTGGTGTTTGTCGTGGCCTTGCCCTGGCTGATTGTCCGCACGCGCCGCTTCAATGCCGTCAACACTGCCTACCGCAACCTCCGCTTTGGCTTCGCCGCCGATTACGGCGAGGCCTTCGCCAATTTCGTCGCCCTGCCTTTCATCATCACGCCGCTCAGCCTAGGGCTGGCGTATCCCTGGGTGCTGCGCCAACAAAAGCAATTTCTGGCAAACCATAGCGCTTATGGCGCCAGCCGGTTCAGCCTGCAAGTCACAACCGGCGAGTTCTGGGCGATTTTCCTCAGGCTGTCGCTGTGGACGATGTTGGCGCTGGCCTTGGCCGGGATGCTGGCTGCGGGCTTGCTCCACACCCTTCCCGAAGCCGGCTTGCACGAGGAGGCGGCCAGTGCGGCGCCGACTTTGCTGATGTTGGCACTTTTCTTGACTACGTCTGTTTATATGGACGTGGCGGTCAACAACCTTGTTTGGAGCCACGTGGCTCTGGGCGGCATTCGTTTCCGCTGCCGGTTAAGCTTTCCCCGCCTGCTGTATCTGTATGTGATGAATATCTTCGGCATCGCGCTGTCATTTGGGCTGTTGATTCCCTGGGCTAAAATCCGCATAGCCCGCTATCGGCTGGAAAGCCTCGCGCTGTGCTGCGTTGATGCCGATTTGGAGCGCTTCATGGCCGGCCAGACCCCGGCCACTGGCGCGTTTGGCGAAGAATTGAGCGACCTTTTGGATGTGGACATCGGCTTATGATTACCCTTGACGGCTTATTTCACGACGGCCAGTCGTCCTCGTCGATTTCGGCGCGGGCAACGGTGTGGCCCGAATACAATTGCATCAATATCACCGGCTATGAGTTGGAGCAGGAATACCCGTTGAACGCGGTGAAAATTTCGTCGCGGGTCGGCAATGGGCCGAGGCGGCTGACGCTGCCCGACGGGACTTCGTTTGAGACCCGCAACCATGCCGCCGTCGATGCGCTGCTGCGGGCGCGCGGCGGCGGGCGCTGGGACGGCTTTTCGGTGCATGTGCTGGAAAGCCGGCTGCGTTGGGTGTTTTCCGCGCTGTTGGCGACCGGCTTGCTGGCTTGGTTGGCGGTCGCCTTTGGCATCCCGTATTTGGCGGAGCGGGTGGCTTATGCGATTCCGGTCGAGATGGAGGGGCAGATGGGGGCGCAAACCCTGCAAGGCTTGGATAATCTGCTGTTTGCGCCGACCGCTTTGACCTTCAAGCAGCAAGACCGCGCCAAACGGTTGTTTGCCGGCCTGCTCAGCGAGCCTAGCAACAGCGGTGCGCGGCGGCTGGAGTTTCGGGCGGTGCAAGGCCATGTCGCCAACGCCTTGAGCCTGCCGGCCGGGATCGTCGTTGTCACCGATCCGCTGGTCGCGCTGGCCGACACCGACGAGCAGTTGCAGGCGGTCTTGGCCCATGAGCTGGGCCACGCGCATCACCGCCATTCGCTGCGCAGTTGGCTGCAAAATTCGGTGGCCGCGCTGCTGACGACCGCTGTGCTGGGGGATGTCAGCTCGGTTGCGGCGAATGTGGCGGTGCTGCCCACGCTGCTGTTGGAAAGCCAGTATTCCCGCGCCTTTGAGGAGGAGGCCGACGACTTCGCCGCACAATCACTGCACAACCGCGGCCTGTCTTCCTGCCATTTGGGCGTGATCCTCACCAAGCTGGAGGCGGCGCCGCGGGACGGCCAATCCATGCCGGGCTTCCTGTCCAGCCATCCGGCCACGGAGGAGCGGGTTCGGCGCTTGGCCGATATGGAGCAGGAAGGCGGGCTGACCGGGCTGGCGGGCTGCGGCAAAAAATAGCGCTGCGCTTTCGGCGCTAGGCCAAGGCCGGATACGCCAGCGGCACACGATCCGCCGACAGGCCCGGCCCCGGCGGCGAGTAGCGGCCATACGCTGCCAACTGCTTGGCCGGCAGGCGGCCGACGACGCGCTCCAGTTCCGACAGACGGATGCCCAGCCGCACCAGATGCGCGATGTAGCTGTGCCTAAGGGCGTCGGCGCCGATGGATTCGGGCTGCGGCAGGCCGGAATCGAAGGCCGCGCAATGGATGCGCGCCGCCACCTCCTCGGCGTCTTCGGCCGGCGGCAGGCTGGCCCAGCCGCTTTTCAGTTGCGCGGCCAGCGGCACCACGCGCGGGCGTTCGCCGCCTAGGCGTATCACACCCCAGTCCCAGTCCAGATTCTCCTCGCGCAAGCCAGCCACTTCCTCGACGCTTAGCCCGGACAACAGCAGGCCGATCCACTGCCGGGTCTGGGTGTCGGCGGCGTCCAGCAAAACGCGGATTTCATGGGCGCTGAGTTCGCGGGGAAACGGGCTTTGTTCCAGCGCCAGCGGCGCGTTGTCCTGCGGCGGCAGGCTGGCCGGTTCGCCGCCTTCGCCATGGCGGGGCGGCAGGCTGCCTTGCACCGAATAAAACTGGAAGCTGGGCATCGCCGCCGGGGTCGGCGCCGGCTGCTCCTCAATCCGCGTCAAATAGTCGTAAATCCCGATGAAAGCCAACGCGAACAACAGGCTGGCCCCCAAGGCAATGCCGCTGTCCCGCCCATAGTCCGGCCAATACGTCTCCAGCGGTGGATAGGCGCGCTCGACCACTTGCAGCGGCGGATAGGTGTCCTTGGGCTTGGTTTCCGCCTGCGCCAGCTTGGCTTGCAGATCGCGGTGCATTTCCTCAAGCCGGGCCAGATCGGCCTGCATCGTCTCCTGCTCGGCAAAGCGGCTGGTGAATTCCGCCGACTCGCGCTTCAATTCGCCGACTTGCAGCCGCAGATCGGCGGTGGTCTGCCGCGCCGCCGCGTAGTCTTGCTCGGCTTGCGCCAGCACAGCGCGGCGGCTGCTTTCGGCCTTGGCCTTCAGCTCCGCCTCCACCTGCGCGAGTTGGCCGGGGATGAGCTTGAGCTGCGGATGCATGGCCAAGTAGGCGGGCGTAAAGCGGTGCTGCAAGTCCTTTTGCGCCGCGCGCAGCTCTTGCGCCTGCTTTTCCAGATTTTCCAGGCCCGGCGCCTCCTCCGGCAGTGCCAGCATCTTGCCTTGCGCCAGCGCGTTGCGGATGGCGCTCAGCTTGGCATTGGCCTTGACTTCTTCGTCGATGGCCTTGTTCAGCGCCTCGTTGATGCCCTTCAGCCGCAGCATCGGCGTGTTGTCGGTGTCGTTCTTCGCCAGAATGTCATGGCTGGCGCGGAATTTGTCCAGCGCGTCGCGCTTCATGCGGATCTTCAAGTCCAATTGCATCGCCTCCTGCTCCGCCGCCTTAAAGCTGTTCTTCTCCGCGTCGTCCTGAGTCTGCTCACGCAACGCCTGATAGGCGTCGATCCAGGCGTTGACCAGCGGGGCGAGGATGTCAGGCTGCGGGCCAAGCGCGCGTAACTCGACCAGATTGGTCTCCGGCACCATCTCCACGCCCAGCAGCGCGCGCAGGTCGGACAGCTTCAGGCGCGGCAGCTTCGCCGCCGCTTGGCCCGCCTGATAACGCTTGAGGGTCTCCTCGAACACCGGCACGCCGAGCAAGATTTGCCGCTGCAAATTGACATGTTCCGTGCCGCCCCGGCTGGCTTTGCGGTCGGTCAGCGTGATGCTGGGCGGCGCGCCGCCCGGCGACTTGGAGGCTTTGAACGTGGCGGAGGCGGGCGCGTCGCGCCCCGCCTCTTCCGGGGCGACGGTGAGCAGCGACGCGGTGGTCTGGTACAGCGGCGCGCGCAGCCAGACATAGGCCAGGCTGGACGCCAGGCATAGCGTTAAAACGCCGATGAACAGTAGCAGCCGCAGGCGTTTTTTGCCGGGGCTTTGCGGGGTGCGCGAAAAATCTGACTGTTCGTGCGGGCCGGGGAGAATTTCGATGATCGGGGGCGTGGACATGGGCGGGCTTCTTAATACAGTTGGTAGGGGGCTTTAAGCGCCGCGCAGGCGGTAGCACGGCTCATAGTGGCTGCCCGGCAGCTTCATGCGGCCTTGGGCGACGAACGCGGCCAGCAGTTCGTCCAGCGGGCGCAGCACCTCCGGCTCGCCGTCCAATTCAAACGGGCCAAACTCGGCAATGGCGCGGATGCCCTCGGTCTTGACGTTGCCGGCGACGATGCCGGAAAACGCCCGCCGCAAGTGCGCCGCCAACTGGTGTGGCGGCTGGTCGCGGCGCAGTTCCAGCGCGGCCATGTTGGCATGCGTGGGTGCGAACGGCATCTGCAAGTCCTGCTCGATTTTCAGCAGCCAGTTGAAGAAAAAGGCGTCTTGGTGCTGGATGCGGAAATGGCGGACGGCGTCCATTTCCTCCTTCATGATGCGCGCCGCCTCCGCCGGATGGCCGATGGCAATGCGGTAGCGCTGGCGCACCTGCGGGCCTAATGTGGCGGCCAGAAAACTGTCGATGCGCTCGAAATACTCGGCGCTGGCGGCGGTGCCGGCGAACACCAGCGGGAACGGCAGGTATTTGTTCTCCGGGTGCAGCAGCACGCCGAGCAGGTAGAAAATCTCCTCCGCCGTGCCGACGCCGCCGGGGAAGACAATGACGCCATGGCCCAGGCGCACAAATGCTTCCAACCGCTTTTCGATGTCCGGCATGATGACCAGTTCGTTGACGATGGGGTTCGGCGGCTCGGCGGCGATGATGCCCGGCTCGGTGATGCC
>JBJSYU010000608.1:0-4638 GCA_046089945.1 Candidatus Methylumidiphilus sp. | reverse complement strand
GCGGCCGATTTGATTGAAACCGACGAGCAGCGCTGGCTGAAGTTTTTCAAAGACGGCGAAAAACTCGACGACGCCGCGTTGCCGGACTGGATGAACACCCCTGAAATGAAGCAAGCCATGAACACTTTGAGACAGTTTTCTGAAAAAGAACGCGATTACCACGCCTACCAAGCCCGGCAGAATTTTTTGCGCGAGCAGGCATGCCTGCAAATGGAGCGTGAGGAGGCTTTGCAGGAATTGGAGCAGGCTAGGCAGGAACAAAAGCGCCTGGAATTGGAACGAGAGCGCTTGCAGCAGGAAAGCGAGCGCGTGCAGCAGGAAAGCGAGCGCTTGCGGCAGGAAAATGAGCGGCTGAAGGCGTTGCTGGCGCGGGCCGGGCAGACGCCATAAGCAATCCCTGCCTTGCGCGGCAAATCTTGACCTAGGGCGTTATTAAGGAGTTTTGACAGTGCGCATATTGCTCGTCGAAGACGACACGATGATCGGCAAAAGCGTCCAGCTTGGCCTTAAGCATGATGGCTATGCGGTGGACTGGGTGCGCGACGGCGTCGCCGCCGAATTGTCGCTGGCCAATGGCAGCTATGAGTTGCTGCTGTTGGACCTGGGCTTGCCACGCAAGTCCGGGCTGGATATTTTGAAAACCTTGCGCGGCAAAAAGAACGGCATCCCCGTGCTGATCTTGACCGCCCGCGACGCCGTCGCCGACCGCGTCAAGGGGTTGGACGCCGGCGCCGACGATTACTTGGTCAAGCCGTTTGATCTGGACGAACTCTCCGCCCGCATCCGCGCGCTGGTGCGCCGCCACAGCGGCCGCGCCGAGCCGCTGGTTGAGCATGGCCCGCTGACGCTGAATCCCCTCACCCATGAGGTGCATTTGCGCGGGGCGCCGGTCAAGCTGTCCGCCCGCGAATACGCGCTGCTGGCGGCTTTGCTGGAGCGGCCCGGCGTGCCGCTGTCGAACGACCGTCTGGAGGAGAGCATCTATGGCTGGGGCGAGGAGGTGGAGAGCAACACCGTCGAGGTCTACATCCACAGCCTGCGCCGCAAGCTCGGCCCCGGCTGGATTCTCAATGTGCGCGGCGTCGGCTACTACATCCCGAAGGATTTGTGAAATCCATCCGCCGCCAACTGCTGGCCGCGTTGCTCTCGGCCATCGTGTTCACGCTGTTGGCAAGCGCGTTTGCGCTGTACCGCTCGACGCTGGCCGAACTTGACGGGCTGTTCGACTACCAGTTGCGGCAATTGGCGCTGTCGCTGCGCGACCAGGCTTACCACAACACCTTTGCCCAACCCTCCGAAAACGTCGAAAACGCCGCCGAGAATTTCGAGTTTGTGATCCAGGTGTGGAGTCCCGACGGCGTGCGCGTGTATTACTCGCAGCCACACAAGGCATTGCCTGGGCTGGTGGAAAGCGGCTACAACACCATCAAAACCCCGGACGGCGACTGGCGGGTGTTCGCCACGCAATTGAACGCCATGGTCATCCAAGTCGCCCAGCCCTTGAACGTGCGCAACCAAATGGCGTGGCGTACCGCCTCGCATCTGATGCTGCCCTTGGCCGCGTCGCTGCCGGTGTTGAGCCTGCTGATTTGGATGGTCGTCAGCCGGGGCTTGGCGCCGCTGAACCGTCTGGCGAAAGCCGTGGCGACGCGCAACCCGAAAGCCTTGGAGCCGCTGCCGGAACAAAAAGCCCCTGTGGAAGTGCTGGCCTTGGTGCGCTCGCTGAACGATTTGCTGGCAAGGCTGGCGGAAGCCTTGGCGGCGCAGAGGGCGTTCATCGCCGATGCCGCCCATGAGTTGCGCACGCCCATCGCCGCGATGCAGCTACAGGCGCAACTGGTCGAACGCGCCGAATCGGAAGAAGACGCCGCCGCCGCGATAGCCGACCTCAAAGCCGGCATCCAGCGCGCCGGCCATGCCGTGCGGCAACTGTTGACGCTGGCCCGGCAAGACCCGGACATCGCGTCCAAACGCTTCGCCTCGGTCGCCTTGGCCGAATTGGCGCGTAGCGTCGTCGGCGACCAAATCGCCCTAGCCGCCGCCAAAGACATCGACTTAGGGATCGCCGGCGCGGACGAGCGGGCGCTGGCTTTGGGCGACGTCGAGGGCTTGCGCATCCTGCTTGCCAATCTTGTCGAAAACGCCGTGCGCTACACGCCTAGGGGCGGGCAGGTGGATGTCAGCGTGTATCTGGCCGACGACGGCCGTCCGGCCATTGAAGTCGCCGACACCGGCCCCGGCATACCCGCCAAAGACCAAACCCGCGTGTTCGACCGCTTTTATCGCGGCGAAGCCACCACCGAACCCGGCACCGGCTTGGGCCTGGCCATCGTTAAAACCGTCGCCGACCGCCACGGCGCCGAAGTCGAATTGCGCGCGGTCGAGCCGCATGGCTTAAGGGTTGTGGTGAAGTTTCAGGCGTTTGCCGGAAGCTGAGGAATCGCTGATTGAGTACCCCGCCCCTGTGGCATGAGTATCTACACAGTCAGCAAGGCGTTGATTTAACTGCCATCCGCCAGCGGGAGAGGTGCTTTTTTTAGAGTGCCATGCCCAGGCGACTATCACCGCGCAATCAGCGAACCCCCGACTGCCCCGTCCACCCCCACCCACAAATGCGCCAGCCCCAAAGCTTCCAGCCAAGCCGGGCCGTCTTCCTCCTTCAACATCGCAATTGTCGAGGCGCTGCCGGCGATGACGCAGAAATCCGCCACCACGCTGACCGCCGCTAAATGGCGCACCGGCCAGCCGGTCTTGGGGTTCAGCACATGGCCGTAACGCACGCCATCGACCAGCAGGCAGCGCTCATAATCGCCGCTGCTGGCGACCGCGCCGGTGTGCAATTCCACCGTTTCCAAGGCCGCGCCGGCGATGCGCGGATGGGCGATGCCGACTTGCCAAGCCCGCCCGTCAGGGCGCGGGCCGATCAGCCGGACATCGCCGCCCAAATTCACCACGCCCGCAGCCGCCCCGGCTTCGCGGCACAGCGCGGCGGCGCGGTCGGAGGCGTATTCCTTGACGATGCCGCCAAAATCCAACTCCATGCCCGGCAGCGGAAATTCCAGCCTAGGCGGCCACCACAGCAGCTTGTGCCAGCCGATTTTGTCCAGCAGCCCATCAATCTGCGCCCGATCCGGCAAGCCGCCGCCGCCAAAGCGCCACGCCTGCCGCAAAATGCCGGACGTGATATCAAACAGCCCGCCGCTTTGCGCGTGGCAGGCGGCGGCGTAATCGAGCAGGCTGGCGGTCTCCGCGTCCACGTCCAGCCCGCCGCCCGCCGCCGCGACGCGGTTGATCGCCGACAACAGGCTGTCGGTGCGGTAACGCGAATACCGCGCCTCCAGCCGGTTGACATCGGCGACGGCGACGCGGGCCACGCGGCCTGCGGCGGATCGGCTTGCGGCAAACACCTGAATCTCGCAGGGACTGCCCATGGCTAGAAAGGGGAAGCGGTGGAGTTGCAGCGGCATGGCGGGCATCAATCGCGGCGGGGTTTGGCTTGGCGCGGGTGCCGGGCCAAGCGTTCCAGCCGGGGCGGCAAGCCCCGGCCGACGCGGCGCGTCAAAACATATACGACCAAACCGCCGACAGCGAGCCGTTGCGGCGCAACTGGTAGCCGTTGAAGTCGTCGCTGACCGGTTGCAGCCATTCGACGCTGAGGGTGTGGCCGAAGTATTCGCCGGGCGGGGCGGCGAGGCTGACGCCGACGCCGACATCCCAGAAGCGGCCGCCGTAGTTGGAGGGGAAATCGACCGGGGCGGTGATCGGGTGGGTGTCGGTGAACCCGCCGCTGATGCGGCCTAGGATGGTGTAGCTGCCGCGCACGGTGGCGGACAGCCAGTCGTAGAAGCTGTAGCCGCCCCAGGCGGTGGACTGGAACTGGTCGCCCAGCGCGTAGCCGGCGTTGTTGCGGCCTTCGATGCGCTTGATGCCGCTCAACTGCAAGCCCCACGACCAGTCGTCGTGGAAGCCGGCGTAGGTCAGGCTGGGCTTGAAGTCCCAGGTGCCGCTGCCGAGCTGCATGCCGTAGTCTTGCAGCACGGTGCCGTCGCCGGTGCGGCCGTCGAGGGTGACGCTGGTCGAGCCGGTCGGGGCGCTGAGGCCGATGCCGACGTGGACATGGTGGCCCGGCGCCTCGAACATTTTCACCAAGGCGGTCATGATGGTGTCGCCGATGCCGTTGCTGTTGTGGCCGCCGCCGTGGGCGTCGGCGGCGGAACCCCAAGGCAGGTTCACCAGCGACATGCTCATGTCCATCACCTGCGGCATGACCATCAGGTTCAGCCAGTCGGTGGGCGCGTACATGAAGTCGAACATGTGCATGTGCATGGTCATGTCGGTGGGCTTGGAATAGCAGATCAGGCCGGCGCAGCCGCTCAAGCCCAGCGCCAAATCGCTGACCGTGGACGACCCGCGCAGCATGTCGCCGCCCTGGTTGCTGTACTGGTAGCGGTAGCCGACCATGATGTCGTCGGCCTGATTGAGCATGTGGCCGAACATGATGCCGGCCGGCAGCGGCGCGCCGTGGTGCGGGTGGTGGAGGTGGTGGCTGGGGCCGTCGCCGGCCACGCCGGGGGCGGACAGGTTGAAGTTCAGCCCGGCATGCGCCATGAAATAGCTGAAGTCGGCATAGGCGTCGGT
>JBJSYU010000607.1:0-3599 GCA_046089945.1 Candidatus Methylumidiphilus sp. | reverse complement strand
GCCCGCCGCCGCCGCCCGCCGCGCCTTGGCGGCGCGTTTGCGGCAGGCACAGGGGTTGGGCGACGTGGCGCGGCAGGTCGGCGATGGGGAGCGGCAGATCCGCGGACTCAGCGGCCAGCTTGCGCAGGCATTGGCCGATTTGAATCTGGCCTCCGCCGGGGATTTGCGCAAGGTCAAGCCATTGTTTGACGCCGATATTGCCCAGGCCCGCGAGGCTTTTGCCGACATTGAAACGGCCGTGCAGAAATTGCGCAACGACGACGAGGTGCTGCCGCCTGACATAGCGAAGCAGACACTGCTGCGGCAACAGTTGGCGGCGGAAGGCGAAGTCGTGACCGCCGACACGCTGCGGCAGGCCCGCCATCGGCGCGACGCGCATTGGCGGGAGGTGCGGCAGGCTTGTGCCGACAACGCCCTGGATAGCGGGCATTGCTTGGACACGTTTGAGGCGGCTCAGGACGAGGCCGACCGCCAAGCCGACCTGCTGCGCGCCGACGCCAAGCGAGCGGCGGAATTCCAAGTCTGCACCACCCGCATCGAACAGATGGAGCAGCGGCGGCAAGAAATCGCCGCTGAACTGGAGGTGTTGGCCAAACGCGCCGCCGGGCTGCGCAGCGATTGGGCGCAGCGATTGGCGCAAGCCGGCCTGCCCGCGCTGTCCGCCGAGGCGCTGCGCGAATGGCAGGCCCAGCGCCGCAACGCACTGGACATCGCCGAACGCCACGCCGCCGCCGAAACGACGCTGGCGCAATTGCAAGCCGCCGCGCAGCAGGCCGCGTCCGATCTGGCCGACGCCCTCAAAGCCTCCGGCCATCCAGCGCAAGAAACCGCCGCCGACCTGCCCGCGCTGCTGGAACAAGCCGCCGCCTGGGACAAAGCCAGCACCGAGGCGCAGGCCAAGCACGAGGAGCGCGTGAAGACCGCGCAGGCGCAGGCCGCGGATCTGGCGGAAATCGAGCGGCAAACAGCCGACGCCGAAGCGGCTTGGCAGCGCCACCACGCCCGCGCGCAAGACTGGCACAGCCGGCTATGGCTCAATCCCGACAGCTCATCCGAAGCGGTGAAAGCGCGGCTGGAAGAACTCGACGCCTACGCCCGCCAAGCCGCCGCCTTGGCCGATGCCAAACTACGGCTGGCGCAGGGGCAGGCGGCGCTCGATGAGTTCAACGCGGCGGCGCGGCAACTCGCCGACTTGCTGCACGAACCAGCCCCGGCGCAGGCCGACGATTTCGCCGAAAACCTGCGCAAGCGCCTGGGGCTGTCGCAGCAAGCCGAGACGCAGCGCAACAGCCTGCGGCTGGAACTGGGCAAGGCCGAGAAAAAACTGCGGCAGGCGCAGGCCGGACACGACGCGCAAACGGCGGCGCTGGCGCGGCTGTGTCTAGCGGCCGGCGTCGCCGACCGCGCCGACTTGCCGGTGCAAGAAGCGCTGGCCGCGCAAAAACGGCAGGCGCAGGAGAACCTAAGCCGACTGTGCCAGCAATTGCGGCAAGCCTCGCCACGGACGGAAACCGAACTGCGCCAAGCGCTGGCCGACCGCGACGCCATCCGCCTGGACACGGAGCGCGAACAGTGCAAAGCCGAAATTGCCCGGCTGGAACAAGAACAGGCGGCGGCGCGGCAGGCGGAAGAACACGCGCGGCGGGCGTTGGAAGCCATCGACGCCAGCGACGCGGCGGCGCGCGCCCGCGAGGCCATGGAATCCGCCGCCGCCCGCCAACGCGCCGCGCTGCGGCCCTGGGCCAGACTGCGGCTGGCGCATGCGCTGTTGGCGGAAGCGCTGCTGCGCTTCCGCGAACGGGCGCAGGCGCCGATGGTGCAAGCAGCGTCGGCGTATTTTGAACTGATGACCGACGGGCGCTACGGGCGGCTTCTGGCCGACGAGCAAGACGGCAAGCCGGTGCTGCGGGCGCTGCGCAATGACGGCGCGCGCATCGGCGTCGAGGCGATGAGCGAAGGCACCGCCGACCAGCTTTATCTGGCGCTGCGGCTGGCGGCGCTGGAACTGCGCCGCGCCTCGCATCCGCCCATGCCCTTGGTGCTGGACGATGTGCTGATCACCTCCGACGACCAGCGGGCGGTCAACGTGCTGCGGGCCTTGGCGAAATTCGCCAAGGGCGGGCAGGTGATGCTGTTCACCCACCATCGGCATGTGCTGGATCTGGCCGGGGCGGCGCTGGGCGCGGAGGCGCTGGCGGCGCATTGGTTGTGACGCACCCGGCTTAGCTGTTTGAAAATGCACACGGGAGCGGCCTGTAGGCCGCGATTTTCGCGGGCTAAAGCCCGCGCCTACAAACGATAGGCGACAAGGATGCACCGGCTTGATTGCCCGCAAGACCCTGGGACATTTCGGGCGTCAGCGCATTGGCGCAGCATCCAGCGGAAACGTGACCCAAAAAATGCTGCCTTGGCCCAAGGCGCTGCTGACGCCGATCTTGCCGCCCATCAATTCGGCTAATTGTTTGCAGATTGCCAAGCCGATGCCGGCGCCGCCAATCTGGCGGGTGCTGGACATATCGACCTGCTCAAAGACATTAAAAATCAGCGCCAGATGCTTGTCATCGATGCCCATGCCTTGGTCTTCGACTGCGAAACGCACTGCCGCCGGGCCTGGGCCTGCCACTCGGCTTGCCCGCAACACTATCGAACCGTGCGCAGAAAATGCCAAGGCGTTGCGCAGGAAATTTTCCAGGATCTGAGTCAAGCGCGCCGGATCGCCCCGCAAGCCGACCGGCAGCGCGGGGTCAATTGCCAGCTCCAACGGCAAGCCCTTCGCCAACGCGGATTTTTGGTGTTTTTCCAACACGCCGTCTAGCAGCGACGACAACTCAAAGTCGATTGACTCGATGGGCACTCTGCCGGCTTGCAAGTCGGCAATGTCAATGACCTGATTGACCAAATCCAGCAAACGCTGACACGCCCCGCGAATCTTGCCGACGCGCTCTTGCAGTTTGGGATCGCCCACTTGCCGCACCAATAGCTCGGACAAGCCCAAGATGGCGTTCATCGGTGTGCGCAACTCATGATTGATATTGGCGATGAACAAGTTCTTCGCATGGTGCGAGGCTTCGGCGCGCAGCAGCGCCTCACGCAGCGCCTGCGTGCGCTCTTGCACCTGCTGTTCCAACACACCGTTGAGCGCCTTCAGTTCGGCGTTGAGGGTTTCCAGCGCCCGCTTGTTAGACTGCAAATCCAACTGCATGCGCACGCGGGCTGCGACCACGTCGCGGTTGACCGGCTTGTGGATGAAATCGACGGCGCCGGCCGCTAAGGCGCGGGATTCGCTTTCGCCGTCGTTTTTCGCGGTGACAAAGATAATGGGTATATCGCGGGTGGCCGGGTCGGACTTGAGCGTTGCGCAGACCGCGTAACCGTCCATGACCGGCATCATCACATCCAGCAAAATCAAATCCGGCGGATTTTGCGCAATCCGCGCCAACCCGTCAGCCCCCGACAACGCAAATTCTATATCGTAGTCATCGGACAAATATTCTCCAAGTACAGCGATGTTTTCGGCGAAATCATCAATGAGCAACAGCTTCGGGGGCGTGGACATATTAGGGTGTTGTCGGTTGGCAGTTTGCGATGTGTTGTCGAAG
>JBJSYU010000606.1:0-9603 GCA_046089945.1 Candidatus Methylumidiphilus sp. | reverse complement strand
CATTTCGCAGGAGAGGCTGCCGCTCTACTTGGGCTTCTTCCAGTTCGTGCACAACGCCAAAATCCGCGGCAAAGGATTGCTAAAACACCTGTTGGACGCCCTTTTGGTCTAGCAGTCTGAAACGCATAATGAGCCATATTTAATTTGCACAGGAACTTAATGTGTTTATGCACGATAACCCCAATTTGCCGCCAGCCTCCACTGCCGCACCAACAACCTGAGCCGTTTCCACGCCATTGCCAAAAAGCCGTTCAGGGATCGTTCAGGGACTTCGACAATACCAGCTTTTTGCTTGCAAGCATTAGCGATTTGATCGAAGCGCATCAAAACCGTTTTCTAACAGAGTTAGGATGCATCAAATGCAAGTCGCAAAATGGGGTGACACGCTTGTCGTGCGATTGCCTGCCGCTGTCGTGGAAGTGCTGGACTTAAAAGAAGGCGACGATATCGACATTCAAATCGCCGGCACCCGCACATTGGAAATTGAAAAGAAACCCGATGGGCTGGAGCTATTGGCGCGGTTGCGGAAGTTTCGCGGACGGCTACCGGCGGACTTTAAGTTTGATCGCTTGGAAATATATGAGCGCTAAGGTGTTCTTCGACACAAATGTGTTGCTTTACCTGTTGTCCGAAAATACCGCCAAAGCTGACCGGGCGGAATAAATCATGGCCCAAGGCGGCGTGATTAGCGTTCAAGTGCTGAACGAATTTGCCTCTGTCGCCGCCCGCAAACTGATGCGCGCCTGCACGGCGTGAAATTCGCCGTCGCTGTGGACGCTGTGCGCCGATTCCAGACCGTGCGCGCTTGCGCGCCTCGGCGTCGAACACTTGCGCGAAGGCCGGGCTGGCTTTGTCCTCCAGGCTGAGTCCCGCCGCCCGCCATTGCACAAACCCCAAGCCTTGTGTAACCTCATCCACCAAATCCTCTTGGCAGTTTGCGGCGTTCCCGCCGTCCGCCGCCGACGGCTTCCGGCCCTTTCCCCTGACACCACATGACACTTCCATCCCCCATGGACACTTGGGCATTTGACGATCAAATCTGGCGCCGCACCGACAACGACGGCTTTGCGCCAAGTGTTTTCCGCGAAATGGACGCCGAGGGCCAAGTCCACAGCCCCCGCGAATTGGCGGCTTTGGTGGGCGCGCATTGTTGGCGGGAGGCCGCGGGCGAGGCGCTGTATCCGGGGCCGTTCCGCCATTCCCCGGTCAGCGGCCAGCCCTTGCCGGCCATCCCCGCGCCCGTCCGGCAAACGTGGCTACCGCCATTCGGCGACAGCCCGGCGCTGCACTGCTTAGGCTTGCGGCAAACCGCGCTGAGTTTAAGCCTGCCGCCCGGCCTGCGCCCGGAAGACGAGCCGGGCGGGCAACTGCCCTTGCCGCCGCCGGGCGAATACCAGTTCATGGTCGGCAATTTCAAAACCTGCACGCCGTTGCTGCTGGCGCTAAACCCCGGCAAAGGCCAGCTTTATCTTTATATCCGGCAAACCTGGGCGGAACTGCAAAACCGCAGCAAGCACCTGCCGGAATCGTCGCTGCCGTTCTGGGGCTTGGCGCTGGATGCGGAAAACCGCCTGCTGCTGCCGACCGACGAAGGCTTGGCGGTGCTGGATTTGAATGTGCTGACTTTAAGCTACACGCTGCGGCTGCTGCCCGGCCGCTGCCTAGGCGCACCGGCGGTGCTGGGCGAGTTCATCGTGGCGCCCGCCGTGGACGACGACGGGCATGCGGGCTTGCTGCAAGTGGCGCGGGCCACGCTGGAATGGCAATGGTTGGATTGCGCACCAGTCGGTGCCGGCGGGGCGTTCAACGTGCCGCTGGTGGAAAAACGCCAAGCCTATTGGCTGAACGTCTTAGGCCAAATCCGCCTGCGGCTGAATGCCGACAACCTTCCGGTTCCCACTTATATCCCCTGGAATGCCGGCACGGCCCCGCGCTTTGAGTTCGGCAGCCCCTATGCGAAAAATGGGCAGATTTGGCAGATCTGCTATGACGAAACCCTAGGCCAATACCAGTATGTGCAACTCGGCCGCGAACAGCCGGAAAAACATCCGTGCAGCGCCCCGCGCCTGACGGCCGGGGCGGCCTGTTTCGCGCAAGAAACCCAATTGGCCGGCCCGCCTTGGAGTGAGCCGGAAGTCGCCTATGGCGGACAAAGCAACGATGTGGTGATACCCTTGCTGGAAGCCGCCAACGAAGCGGCTTTGTGTGTGCGCGTGGATTGGGTGAAGGGATTGGATGCGTTGTTCGCCAGCGCCACGCCGCATCTGGCCCGCTTTGAGCTAATCGGCCGCAATGGCAGCGTGGCGTTCTTCACGCAAAAGCTGCCAAAACCCTGGCTGGCCCAGCCTTTTGTCCATGATGGCTGGCTCTATCTCTACCACCCCGACCTCAAGATGATACCCGGCTGGAAACTGGCTTAAGAATTATGCCCCTCTCCTTTTGGGAGAGAGAGCTGGGGCGATGGAAAAACGTTGCTCTATTGGCTCCGACATCCATACTAACCCATAGAATACACATTATGGCAAGGCTGACCCGCATACTCAAATATCTGCTGCCGCTGTGTTGGCTGTATGCCGCTGCGGCCCCTGCCGCCGCCGTGCCACAGGCGTTTTTAATCCAAAACTCCGGCTGGATGGAGCCGTTTTACGCCGACCCGGCCTCGCAATTGAAACCCTTGGCGACGGCGATCATCGAAGCCGTGACCACGCCGGAGCAGGCGTTTTTCGTGTCGGCGTTCAGCCAAACGACGGCGGACAACGAATCACCCAAGCTGCTGTATCCAAACGCGCAAAACATCCCGTTGCGCACCGCGATCAATACCCTGCAATTGGCGCACAAAAGCGCCTCCACCGCACTGGCCGACACGGATTTTCAAGAGGCGGTCAGTGCGGTTATCCTGCGGCAATTCCAGGGTAAGTCGGGGATTATTTGGGTTTTCACCAATAACCGCAACAGCCCGCACAACGACCAAGACACCGCCCGCCGCAACAAAGAGTTTTACAATTTGCTGCACAGCGAGGAGAGCATTGTCAGGACGCTAGTGTACAATTTGGCGATGCCGGTGCAAGGCAAGGTGTATCCGAAGGCGCAGGGTTTGATGGTGTATGTGCTGGCCTATGGCAAGGCGGCGGAAACCCATTTGCGCGAATTGACCAGCCATCCGCGCTTAAAACAAGTGTTGACCGCGCTGCCCGCTAGGCTCAAGCCACTAGACAGCGAATCGGTGCGGCTGATACCGACCGAAATACTCGACGCACCCTCGGTCAAAATCAGCCTCGCAGCCGACCAAAAAACCACGGTTCTGGAAGTGGACGCCTCCGACCGCCAGCCCAGCGTGACGGTGAAGGCGGAAATGGAAAACCTGTTTTATCCGTATCAAATCGACAGCGCAAAAGTCTCCGCCGAGTTTATCGGCGAAACGGCCAAATATCCGTTGACGGTGACGCCGGAAGCGATTGCTGCGCTACAAGCGGGGGCGCGGCAAGGCGTGGCCGTGAGTTTCCCGATTCCGCACACGCAAATCCCCTCGGTGTGGTCGTTGGCGCAGTTAAAGCATTTTGGCACCCAGCTTAAAATTCCCGGCAAGATTGCGATTAACCTGACCGGCCAGCAATTGTCGCTAGACCCGGCTTTCATCCAAGGCTTGCGGGCGAATTTCCCCGGCGACCCGATTTCCGAAATGTATGCCCCGGCCAAGGAAGTGCAATCTTCCAGCGTCTCCGTGCCGGTGTTGATCCGCGTCAATTACCCGGTATATCCCTTGCTCATCATCACCGGCCTGATTCTATTATTGCTGCTGGCCGCGATACTGGCGTGGTGGCAGTTAAGCCGCAGCCAGCCGGTGGACATCATCGCCGATGGCGTGTTGATGAGACCTGCGCTGAAACCGTTGCAATCCCTGCCCATCCGCAACGAGCGCGGCGAATTGCTGGGCGAAATCAAACGCGGCCTGTCCGGCGCCACGATAGTCCGTGTCGAGGCCGGGCATACGCTACGCATCAAATGACCGTTTAAACCTGTTGAGGATATTGACCCATGGCGGAAAAAACCAAAGTCTTGCAACACTCCAAAACCACGACGACCACCACCACGCAGGAAACCGTGGCGGCGCCGCCTCCGGGTTACAGGCTGCCGCCCCCCGACGAGCAGCCACCTGCCGCCGCCCCGGCGACAGCGCCGCCCGCCACGTCCGCCACCACCCAGCCGACCGCCGCCTTGCCGGCGGAACTGCCCGCCGACGGCAAAACCGACGCCAGTTCCCGCGACTGGGCGATAGGCGGCGGCATCTTGCTAGTGTTGGTGGTGGTGTACTTTATTTTGAAGAACGCCCACGCCAACCGGCTGGTGTCCAATAAAATCCCGCCCAGCACGGCCAACCTGTCCGGCTGGTGGCTGTTCACCGGCTTGACCCTGCTGTCGGCGGCCGGGATGTTGGCGGTTGTGGACGGCGACAAATTCTTGACGCCGCTGTACATGGCCCCGCTGCTGATTGTCGCGTTGATCGCGCTGGTCTCCACTTGGCTGACCAGCCGCCGCTAAAGACTCACGCCCAAAGGAAAACCCCATGGCAGACAACGATATCCCCAACGCGGCGCCGGCCAGCCGCCCGGAACAAAACATCAAGCTCCGCCCGACGCTGTACATCGGCGTCGGCGGCACCGGCATGGAGGTCATTTTGCGCATCCGCCGCCGCATCCTCAACGCGGTATGGGGGCCGCCCGGCCGGCCGGCGCGGCTGGACAGCCTGACCAACTTCCCCGTAGCGCAGTTCATCCATTTCGATTTGGATCAAGGCGCGTTGGTGGAAACCGGCAAATCGCAAGTCAGCGACCCGCTGGCCGACCGCGTCAAGCTGGCCGACGACGACAAGCTGGTCGAGGCGTTTGAGATCGAGCGCTACAGCAAGAGCGACGACGACCTCGCCCGCTATCCGCACATAGAAAGCTGGTCGCCGTTGACGCCTAAGAAAATCCGCGAGATTGGCATCGACCCGGCTAAGGGCGCCGGCCAAATCCGCGCCATTTCACGCTTGTATTTCTTCGACAAATACCCGAAGACCAAGGAGAAAATCCGCGCCAAACTGGTGTGGCTGCAAAGCGGGCTGACCAAAGACGCGCAATTCAAGGCGCTGGATCTGGATCTTGACCACAGCAAATTCCGCATCGTGGTGATTGGCTCGGTGGCCGGCGGCACCGGGGCCGGTTCGTTTTTGGACATGGGCTGGCTGGCGAAATGGATCGCCAAGGAGACCGTCAGCGCGGCGGATGTGGAGATGATGATGTTCCTGCCCACCGGCTACCAGGGCGCCAACAAGGAGCGCACCGAGGCCAATGGCTATGCCTCGTTCATGGAACTGGAAACTTGCATGCGCGGCGGCTCGAACTACGTCAGCCGTTGGGATGCCTACGACAAGCCCGAACTCAGCTTCACGCCGTATGACGAGGTGTATCTGATCGACTCCGGCAACCTCGCCGGCCATCATCTGGCGCCCAGCGACCAGAAGCAGGTCTACGACATGGTGGCCGACACCTTGTTTGAGGATTTCGCCTCGGTCGATTTCGCCACGCGCAAGCGCTCGGTGGCGGTCAACCAGCGCCAGCACAAGATTCTGCCGTTTTCGCCGCCGGTGCCGGGGCGGCGCTTCGGCGACATGAAGCTGTCGTATTACCAAGGCTATTCCAGCTTCGGCCAAGCCATTCTCGACACCCAGCGCAACCTGCGCCGCGATTTGCGCGCCTATAGCTGGTCGGCGGGCATGTTGAAGGCGTTCTTCGGCGTCGCCGCCGAGAATGTCGGCGCCAACCGCGCCACTGACAAGCAGCGCGACGAGTTCATGGCGACACACATGCAACTGTCGCCGCTGCCGTTCACCGACTTCCCCGACTTCAGCAGCCGCGAGGTCAAAATCAACCGCAACGAGTTTACCGACTACCGGCTGACCGAGGCGCTGCTGGTGGACGGCCAAGGCGCGTTGATCGACGGCATCCAGCAGAAAGTCGCGGCGCGGGTGGAGACCATCGCCACCGGCTTTGAGCGCAACGAATGGAGCATCCATATCCGCGAAGCGCTCAGGGACTTAGAGCATGATGTGGTACGCGATGAAAATGCCGTTGCCGATGTCGCTGAAGACCGCATCGGCCATCGCGCCAAGGAGCTTTACGAGGAGGTCATCGCCAAGCTGCGCGAGCAGATGTATTTCTATCTCGATAACAAGGAGTTTGGTGGCCTGGAGTTTGTGCTGTCGCTCATCGAGCAGATCAAAAGCCGGCTGGAAAACAAGCAGACCGGGCTGATTGGCGCGTTGGCCAGCAACGCCCAGCGCTATCTGGAAGTGCGGGACGCGCTGCGCACCCATGAATACGAGCGCCTGCTCGGCAATTTGGAGCAGACCAAAGGCTTCTCGCTGTTCAGCAGCAAAGAGGAGCAGGCCAAAATCATTCTGCAACAGTTGAAGGTTGAAATCGGCAACTACCTGAAATTCCATGTGCGCCACACCGCCGCCGAGCGTGCCTCGCTGCTGCTGGCGCGGCTGTCGGGCTGGCTGGGCGAACAAATCGGCTTGGACGAGCGCGGCAACGCCCGCTGGTCGGGGCTGGTCGGCGAATTGCAGCGCGGCCGCAGCGATGTGCTGGCGATGGTCGATCTGGTCGAGCAAAAAATCGTGCTGTTGCAGCAGGACACGCGCAAAGACCACGCGACTTATATTCTGGTGGAAACCCCCGACGACACCACGCCGCTGCCGCCGCCGAAAGAATTGCGCAATTGGGCGGACGACGTGTTCAAAGACATCGGCGGCTCGCGCAAGCTGTTTCCGCTGCTGGCCGACGGCAAAAAGCGCGAGGAGTTGATCGGCCAATTGCGGCTAAAGGCCGAACAGCAAATGGCCCTGCCCAACCAAGCCTTGGAGCAAATCGACCCGCTGGTCGCCGCGCTGGACGCGATGGGGCCGGGCAAGCGGCAAAAGCGCTTCGCCGAACTGCTGTCGCGGGCGATGCCTTGGGTGGACGCCAACCTCAACAAAGACTTCATCCCCAAGCCCGACCAGTTCAAATGCTACATCGGCGTCGCCGAGCCGGCCGATTATGAGCGCTTCAAAGAGGAACTGCTGGCGCAAATCCCCACCTATGCCGGCATCACGCCGCAGCAAGTCGCCTTCGTCAAAACCGGCATGCCGGGGCGCATGGTGTGCTATTGCGAACTGTCCGGCATTCCGCTGACCATCCTCAAAGGCATGGAATCCTGGCGCACCAGTTACCGCAAGGAGTCGGAGAAAATCCCGCTGCACACCCACCGCGACTCCACCCAGTTCACCCACCCGCTGGCCCCGTCCACCAACGACTTGAACCTGCTGGCCGACGATTTCCGCCAATACCTGATTGGCGTCATGCTCGGCGTGCTGGTGCGTGACAATCAGGCCAGGGTTCCGCCCGGCCAATACCTGTTCACCATCAGCCGCGGCCACACCTTATGCATGGGCAACGAACGCTCGTTCCGCCTCAACGGCCTGCCGACGCTGTACCGCGACCAGATTCTCGAAGCCATCAGCGAACAGACCGAGGCGCTGGACGCCACGCAATTGTCCGGGCTGGCGGCCTTGGCGCAGCATTACGCGCAAGAGGTCTACACGCCGCGCCTCGTCGCCGACGAAAGCGGCACGCAAATCCCGATCAAAGGCTTTTCCGCCGCGATAGCCGAAGAGGCGGCGCAGGAATTGCGCAACAAAGCCACGCGCAAAGGCATGGCGGCGACGGAGGTCAAAACCAAAGAAAAGCTTGCCTTGGAATGCCTGGACGAATGGACGCGGCCGGTGGAAAACTCCGACGCCGACGCCTACGCCTGGGAAATCCAAGGCGGCGAACAGGCGCGGCTGAAACGCATCGCGCGGCCTGAGTTTTTCGAGTTCGCATGGCTGGAGCAAAAATTGGCGCAGGCCGCGCCTGTTTCGGTTGCCGCGCCGACGCCGGCCCATGTGCCGCCGCCGCTGGCCGCGCCCGCCCCGCCGCCGCCCTTGCCGCCGCTGTTGCAGCACAACTACCATCTGGCGTTCAACGGCCAGACGCAAGGCCCGTATCCACAGGCGACGCTGCAACAATGGATCGCCGCCCGCCAAATCGACCCGGCGACGCTGGCCTGGCGCGAAGGCTTGGCGAACTGGCTGCCGCTGAACCAAATCCCCGAACTCGCCGCGCTGTTCGCCGCCGCCGTGCCGCCGCCCCCGCCGCCTTTCCCCGGCATGCCGCCCGTGCCGCCGCCGGGGGCCGGCGCCAACTAAGCGATGCTGGCTTGTCGGCATTGCCAGGCGCGCTGGGGCTGGGCCGTCCGGCACTGCCCGTTTTGCGGCGCGGCGGCGGATATCGCCGCGCCGCCGGCGACACCCACACAGCGGACACCGACCGAACCGCCGCCGCGACACGCCGCCCCGGCATGGGCGCCGACCGGCCCCACGCCGACCGAGCCGCCCCGGCGCGTCCCGCCGGTTTGGATGCCCGCCGCGCCCACGCCGACCCAACGCCCGCCGCGCCCGCTCCGCAAACGCAAACTGCCCCGCCCGCAAGCTGCCCGGAGCTTGCGCGAAGCGCTGGCCCGGCAACTGTACGCCACCGCGCACCTGCTGGTCGGCGTCGCCATTGGCGCGTATCTGGTGTTTGCCAGCGCCCCGCCGTCTAAACCCGCCTGCCCACCGACCACGCAAAACCCTGCGGAAACCAATTCGACAAAACATAGCCCCGGCGCAAAACCAGTGACAACCCACAGCGAGAAACCCTAAATGTCAAACTGCCGGCATTGCGACGAATATCTGGCCTGGGATGTTAAACATTGCCCGTATTGCGGCAAGCGCTTGGCGATGGCAGAAGAAACCGCCGCCCCGCCTGAGTCGCTGGACGAAGCGCCGCCCTCCGAAGACAACCCAGCCGAAAGCCTTGCGCCCACAACGGCCATGGATGCAACCCCGGATCAGCCACAATCGTCGCCGACCGCATCCAAGCCACCCAACAATCCGCGTCCCGGCGCAGGCAAAATACTGCTGCTGGCGGTTTTGAACATACTATTTGGCGCAATGGCCGGGGTGAATATAGACCGCCTGAAGGAATGCGACGCACAAATTGATTGGCTGAATTGGCAAAACCCCATTAGCTGCCCGCCGCCTATCGTTCAAGCCCCACTAAAACCTATTGCCGAACCTATCTGCCCAGCACCAAAACCCGAAATACCGCCCGCCCCAATACCCTGCGAAAAACCGGAGCCTGCACCGCCCGCCGCCCCAGAAGAAACCACCACCGAACCGCCAACACCGGCCCTAGACGCACCGCCTAGTGGCGGCGAAAACCCGGCGACGCCAGAAAATACCCCGCCCAAGCCGGAAGACGACACACCCGAAGAACCCGGCAGGGCCACGCCGGAAAACCCAACCGAAACCCCGCCGTCACCGCCCGGAGAAAACCCCCAGCCCACCGACGGCCAAACTCAGGAAACACCGATCATTTGACCGATGCTGCCCGGCCTTGTGGAGACCATCTATCAGTTGCAAGGTATGGTTTGCAAATGCACGTAGGAGCGGCCTTTAGGCCGCGATAAAAAAATCGATAGGTGACAAGATCGGCC
>JBJSYU010000605.1:0-2665 GCA_046089945.1 Candidatus Methylumidiphilus sp. | reverse complement strand
GCAACCCTCCGGGTTGCAAAGAACCGGCATCCACGCATTTGTGTATAACGACGAGCACGGAGCGTAGGAACAATCAAAGACCAGGGGCTTCAAGGCTTTTCATCACGTCCAGCACCAGCTCGCGCTTTTCGCGGGCGATGCGGTAGAGCAGGCTGCGGTCGTCTAGGGCTTGCAGGGCCAGCAGCAGCGGCTCGAACAGGGTTTGCGCCTCGCCGTCCAAGGCCAGCAGCGCGTCGCGGACGGCGGTTTGCTGCCCCGCCGCCGCTTGCCGCAATAAGGTATTGGTCATCGCCGAGCGTAGGTTATCGGCTTGGGTGGGTTCGCTGGCGCTGTGGCTGAGGATCACGGCGGCGGCGCTGGGCAGCACGGTTTGCCAATAGCGGGACAAAACCCAAAGCCCATAACTATTCTCAGGCTCTAGCCCTAAGCCTAAACTTATTTCATGGCTACCTTCTGCGCTGCGCCCCATATCGACCAGATAAATCCCCCCCAGATTGATATGCGCCAAGCCGAATTGCGGATCGAGTTCCAACGCCTTGCGGTAGGCGGTTTCGGCCTCGGCGGGGCAGTTTTTGGCATATAGCGCAGCAATGCCTAGGTTGTACCAAATACCGACATACTGAGGATTTATTTCCAGCGCTTTTCGGTAGGCGGCTTCGGCTTCAGTGGGGCAGCTTTGGCTGGATAGCACATTGCCTAGGCCTTCCCATGCAAGCACATGTTGCGGATCAAGTTCCAGCGCCTTGCGGTGGGCGTCTTCGGCTTCGGCAAGGCGCTTTCGGTCGGATAATAAATTACCTAGGCCATTCCAAGCATCGGCACTTTGCGGATCGAGTTCCAGCGCCTTTCGGAATGCGGCTTCGGCTTCGACTGGGCGGTTTTCGCCAGCTAGTATGACGCCTAGGTTGCCCCAAGCAGACACATTTTGCGGATCGAGTTCTAGCGCCTTGCGGAATGCGGCTTCGGCTTCGGCGAGATGTTTGAATAACCAACGGAGCATCACCCCCGCCGCCCGCGCATGGCGGGGTGTGTCTTGCCGCCAGCCGCCGAGTTCGTCCAAGCGCGTCTGCGCCTGCCGCAAGCCGGTTTCGCCCAAAGCCTGCCGCAAGCGCTGCCACCAAGCTGCGTCATTGGGCCGAAACCCCAGTGCCAGCCGGGCGTCAGGCGGCAACAACCACACAGTTTCGGCCAGCAGATAGCGCCAGCCGTGGCTTTCCACCGGGTCGCCGTCGGCGGTGTCGGCGTCGATACTGCGGCGGTCATCATGGGCTATCGCATCGCGTACCAAGGCAGCAAAAGCAGCGCCGCGCCCATCATCATCCGCCGCCGCACTCAAAGCATGCAAATGCGCCAGCTTCTCCATACGCTTGGGTTCTGCCAAAGGCCCGGCCAAATCCCCCTCCAAACGCTTCGCCCATTCCTTGTAATCCTTGCGGGTATAAAACGTCTGCATAAAGCCGACCAGCCAGCGCAGCCGTTGGCGGCCTTCGCGGCTGTGGCGCATCAGGTAATAGACATTGTAAAAACGTTCGGAGACTTGGTAGCGCTTTTTCTTGTCGCCGCCGGCTTCTTCGACGAAGCCTTCCTCGATCAGCCGCTTGATTTGGGCGCTGACGTTGTTGGAGGGTTTGCGCAGTTCGCGGCGGATGTCGTCCACCGTCACCGGGTCCCAGCGGCGGGCGATGGCGTCGAACACGCGGCGCGACTCTTTCGCCAAGCCGTCGATGCGGTGTTTGAAAAACGGCGTGACGGCTTCCAACATATCGCGCAAATCGCTGTGCAAGCCGCCGCCTGAATCGCCGCACAGCACCCGGTAGCCGAGCTTGACCAAGCGCGGATTGCCGCCGCTCAAAATGCGCAGCGCCTCAATCCGTTCCGGGGTTTGCTCAATGACGCGCTCGATGTTTTCGGCGTCGCCTTGTTCTTGGGCATAACGCCGCAAAACGGTTTTCAATTCCTCTTGGTTGAGGCTGTCTAGCCTGAACGGGCGGAAGAACTCATGGAATGGCTGGCCGGCCGCGTCAATGTCCGCAAAGCCGGTCGCCATTGCGCCGACGATGGTGCAACGTGGATCGTCGGCCCACAGCGCCCGCAGTGTGTGCAGCGCCTGCCCGTCGTCGATGGCTTGGAAAATATCGTTGAGGTTGTCGATCAAAAGCACGGCGCGTTTGCCCGTTTGCGCCAGCAATTCAAAAAACCGTTCTTGCGCCCGCTCGGCGAAGTGGGGCGGGTTTTCGTCCAGCAGTTGTTCGGCGGCGCGGCTGGGCCTTTGCAGCGCGGCTTCCAAATGGCGCAGGGTCTCCAACCAAAAGTCCGCCAAATCGCCGATGCCGTATTGCTCCTCTTGGAACAAAATCGGCAGCCATGCGGCGCTGAGCGCGGGGTCTTGGTCGATGCTGTGTTTGATCGCGCACAGCAGTGTGGTCTTGCCCATGCCGCGCCGGCCGATGATGACGACATGCTGCGGCGGCTGATTCGGGCCGTTGTGGCGGATGATATCGAGGATTTCTTTAAGATGGTCTTTGCGGTCGAAGAATTCGGCCAGCAGTTGCCGTGCATCTTGGGTAGCGGGGTTGTAGAGGTTTAGCTTGGTGTCGGCCATGGCGGGCTGTGCGTGTTAGCGGTACAAAGTTGCCCGGATGCAGCGTAGCGGCATCCGGGTTCG
>JBJSYU010000604.1:0-2790 GCA_046089945.1 Candidatus Methylumidiphilus sp. | reverse complement strand
GGATCCGCCACCGCCGCTGGCGCTGGAAAGCGTGCCGAGGCCCGCCGTCCCGCCGCAGCATCCGCTGGCCGTCTACGACGCGCTGCTGGCCGCGGGCGCGGAGGCGGACGCATGAACCTGCAACATGAACGCCTCCTCGCGCTGTGCGAGGAACTCAAGCTGCCCTTCGTGGCGCGGGACTATGCCGCCGCCGCCCAAGACGCCGCCCGCGCCGGGCAGGCCTACGGCGACTTCCTCGAAGGCCTGCTGCGGGCGGAGCGGGCCGGCCGGGTGGCCCGCAAGCAAAGCCTGCTGACCCGCCTGGCCGGCTTCCCCGCCGTCAAGACCCTGGAGGATTTCGACTTCGGCTTCGCCGCCGGCGTCAAGCGCGGGCAGATCGAGGAGCTGGCCGGGCTCGGCTTCGTCGAGCGCCAGGAAAACGTCGTGCTGGTCGGCCCCAGCGGTGTCGGCAAAACCCACCTCGCCCTGGCGCTCGGCTACCGCGCCGCCCAGGCCGGGCTGAAGACGCGCTTCACCACCGCCGCCGACCTGCCCCTGGCGCTGGCCGCCGCGCACGCCCAAGGCCAACTCAAGCAAGCCCTGCAACGCGGCATCAGCGCCTACCGGCTGCTCATCATCGACGAAGTCGGCTACCTGCCCATGGGCCGCGAGCAGGCCAACCTGTTCTTCCAGGCCGTCGCCGCCCGCTACGAAAAAGGCAGCCTCGTCGTCACCAGCAACCTGCCGTTCGGCCAGTGGGACGCCACCTTCGCCCAGGACACCACGCTCACCGCCGCGCTCCTCGACCGCCTCCTGCACCACGCCCACATCATCCCCATCGCCGGCGACAGCTACCGCCTCAAGCACCAGCGCCGCGCCGGCATGGTCCAACGGCAACAGGAGGTGAAAAGCCCAGGGTAAAACCAGCAACGTGACGAGAAAGGTGGCTGTGTCAGTTTTTAATCGCTGCCAAGGCAAAATCTGTATCAATTTTCGGTCGCTGTTGACACCATACATCAGTTTTGTTGAACAACATAACTGTTGCGCCGTTCAGCGCATTATCGCGCTGGGGGTTTCAGTCGGCGTCTTTGTTGTGGATATCGACGAAAGGCAGGACGCCGCGTTTGCCGCCTTCTTGTAGCCATAGGCGCAGGTATTCGAGTTCTGGGGTGTCGGGCAGTCCTTCTAGGGAGAGTTTGCCGCGCAGGCGGCGGATGGCGGTGGAGACGGCTTTTAGGCTGTCGCCATCGATGCCGGCGCGGCGCAGGCCGATGAGGTTGAGGCGGTAGTGTTTGCCGGGGCGGCCGCCGACCATCATGAACGGCAGCACGTCTTTGTTGATGCCGGCCAGCCCTTGCAGCATGGCGTAGCTGCCGATGCGGCAGAATTGGTGGACGACGGCGCCGCCGCCGAAGAACACGCGCTTGCCGACTTGCACATGGCCGCCGAGGGCGACGTTGCTGGCGAGGATGTTGTGGTTGCCGAGTTGGCAGTCGTGGCCGATGTGGGCGTTGTTCATCAGGTAGCAGCCGGAGTCGATGCGGGTGGCGCTGCCGGGCTGGGTGGCGCGGTTGATGGTGACGCCTTCGCGGAAGACGTTGTTGTCGCCGATGTCCACCCAGCTGACGGTGTTGGGGTCGAAGCCTAGGTCTTGCGGCAGGCCGCCTAGCACGGCGGTGGGGTGGACGATGTTGTGCTGGCCCATGCGGACGCAGGCATGGATGACGGCGTGGGTGCCGATTTGGCAGCCGTCGCCGATTTCGACGTCGGATTCGATGACGGCGAACGGGCCGACGCTGACGTTCTGCCCCAGTTTTGCGCCGGGGGCGATGTGGGCGGTGGGGTGGATGAGTAGGGTCATGGCGGGTTCACTCCTGGCTTGGATGGCGGGTTTGCATAGTATGGGGCATGGTTGGGAAACTGTTTTTTTTAGGCTTTGTCGGGTATGGCTGTCTGCCCCTCTTCCCGCTGGGAGAGGGGCGTAAAACCCAAGCGTTTGCCGCTCACCCTAGCCCTCTCTCCCCGTATGCGGCGAGGGAATTTGTTCTGAGATATCAGCCGCGTGGATGGCAGCGGGCGTGCAGTTCTTTCAGGCGTTCTTGGGCGACGTGGGTGTAGATTTGGGTGCTGGACAGGTCGCTGTGGCCGAGCAGCATTTGCACGACGCGCAGGTCGGCGCCGTGGTTGAGCAAGTGGGTGGCGAAGGCGTGGCGCAGGGTGTGCGGGGACAGGTGTTTGCTGATGCCGGCGGTGAGGGCGTGGCGCTTGATGAGATACCAGAACGCTTGGCGGGTCATGGCCGCGCCGCGGTCGGTGACGAACAGGTCGTCGCTTTGGCGGTTGCCGAGGATGACGCGGCGGGCTTCGTTGAGGTAGGTTTCCAGCCAGCTTGCGGCTTCTTCGCCTATCGGCACGAGGCGGTCTTTGCTGCCTTTGCCGGTGACGCGGATGACGCCTTGGCGCAGGTTGATTTGGTCTAGGCGCAGACTGACCAGTTCGGTGACGCGCAGGCCGGTGGCGTAGAGCAGTTCGAGCATGGTGCGGTCGCGCTGGCCGAGCGGGTCGCCGACATCGGGGGCGGCGAGCAGGTTTTCGACATCGCGCTCGCTGAGGGTGTGCGGCAGGGGCTTGCCGATGTGTGGGCTTTGGATGCCGACCAGCGGGTCGTGTTCGATCTGCCCGCGCCGTTGCAGCCAGGTGTAGAGTTTGCGCAGGCTGGCGAGCAGGCGGGCGCTGGTGCGGCTGCTGGCGTTTAGCCGGTATTTCACGGCGAGGTAGCCTTCAATGTCGCCGCCTTCGACTTCGGACAGG
>JBJSYU010000603.1:0-10627 GCA_046089945.1 Candidatus Methylumidiphilus sp. | reverse complement strand
TGCCGGCAGGATGCCGGCGCTACGTCGGCCAGCAAACCCACCTCTGTAGGAAATAGCCTTTAAATAAACCATGGACACAACCCACGCCCTACTCATCCACATCACCGGCCGCGTCCAAGGCGTGGGCTTCCGCCCGTTCGTCAGCCGCACCGCCTTGGCGCTGGGGCTGGCCGGCTGGGTGCGCAACCGCGACGGCGCCGTGGAAATCCACGCCGAAGGGCCGGCCGAAAAGCTGGCCGAATTCCAACGCGCCCTGACTGCGCAAGCCCCGCCGCTGGCCCGCCCCGCCCTGCCCTGCGCCACGCCGGCGGCAGTTGCGGGCCACAGCGGCTTCACCATCGAACACAGCAGCGCCGGCGAACAGGCCGATGTCCACATCCCGCCGGATTATTTCGTCTGCGCCGACTGCTTGGCGGAAATGCGCGACCCCACAGAGCGCCGCTATCGCTATCCGTTCATCAACTGCACCCAATGCGGGCCGCGCTACACGCTGATCGACCGCCTGCCCTACGACCGCCCGAACACCGCGATGGCCGGTTTTCCGCTGTGTCCGGCCTGCCTAAGCGAATACGACAATCCGCAAGACCGCCGCCACCACGCCCAGCCCTTGGCCTGCGCGGTGTGCGGCCCCAGCCTGAACTATCGCGCCGAAGGCGTGGACATCACCGGCAATGAAGACGCATTGGCGGCTTGTGTGGACGCGCTGAGGCAAGGTTTGATCGTCGCCGCCAAAGGCGTGGGCGGCTATCACCTGCTGTGCGACGCGGCGGACGAAACCGCCATCGGCCGGCTGCGTTGGCGCAAACACCGACCGGCCAAGCCCTTGGCGGTGCTGCTGCCGAATGTCGGTGCGGTGTTGAAGGTGGCGATGCCAGAAGCTTGCGAACTGGATCTGCTGCAAGCGCCGCTGCGCCCTATCGTGCTGCTCAAAAAGCGGCCCGCATCCGGCTTGGCCGAAGCGCTGGCGCCGGGTTTGGGCGAAATTGGCGTGATGCTGCCTTACAGCCCGCTGCATTATTTGCTGGCCGAGGGCTTCGGCGGCGCGTTGGTGGCGACCTCGGCGAACATCAGCGGCGAGCCGGTGCTGACCGAGGCGGACGCGGTCGAACGGCGGCTGGGCCCAGTGGCCGACGCCTTTTTGCATCACAACCGCCCAATCCGCCGCCCGGCGGATGATGCAGTGTTCCGCCGCATGCTCGGCAAACCGCGCCCGCTGCGGCTGGGGCGCGGCTTGGCGCCGGTCGAACGCGAATTGCCGTTCACACTGCGCCAACCGCTGTTGGCCGTCGGCGCGGATTTGAAAAACACCATCGCGCTGGGCTTCGGCAAGCGGCTGGTGATATCGCCGCACATCGGCGACTTGGGCAATCTGCGCAGCGGCGAAGTGTTCGCGCAAGTCATCGCCGATCTGCAAACGCTGTACGGCGTCCGCCCCGCCGCCGTGGTTTGCGACGCCCACCCCGACTACCACGCCAGCCGTTGGGCGCGCGCCTTGCCTATCCCGACGGTGCCCGTTTTCCACCACCACGCCCACGCTTCGGCGCTGGCCGGCGAGCATCGGCTGGACGGCGACACGCTGGTGTTCACCTGGGACGGCGTCGGCTACGGCGAGGACGGCACGGTCTGGGGCGGCGAAGCGCTGCTCGGCCGGCCCGGCGCGTGGCGGCGCGTCGCCGCGCTGCGCCCGTTTCGGCTGCTAGGCGGCGACCGCGCCAACCGCGAGCCGTGGCGCTGCGCATTGGCGCTGTGCCTGGAAGCCGGCCTAGACTGGCCCGCCGCCCCGCCCGACGCCGACCTGCTGCGCCACGCCTGGCGCCGCCGCGTCAACTGCCCGGAAAGCTCATCCGCTGGGCGGCTGTTCGACGCCGCCGCCGCGCTGGCCGGCCTCGCCGCGCAGGCCAGCTACGAAGGCGAAGCGGCGATGCGCTGGGAGACGCTGAGCGAACCCTGCGCTGATTATGTGGAACTGCCCATCGCCCGCGACGCGGCCGGCGTGTGGCGCACCGACTGGGCGCCGCTGCTGCCGATGTTGTTGGATGGCGGTTTGACGGTGGCCCGGCGCGGCAGCGTGTTTCATGCCAGCCTTGCCCAGTCGATAGTCTGTGCGGCCGAACGGGTGCGCGATGAACGCGGCATCAGCCAGATTGGCCTAACCGGCGGCGTGTTCCAAAACCGCCTGTTGGCCGAACAAGCTTATGCCTTATTGACGCAGCAGGGTTTCCAAGTCTATGTGCCGGACGAATTGCCGACCAATGACGCGGGGATAAGTTATGGGCAGATTATTGAAGCCGGGCAGGCCATTGCCGAAGATGATTAAAAAGTCACTGGAGTGCAAGAATTATCTTGCACAGGACGCAAGTCCTTGCAAATACGTGCAAGATAAATCACTCCAACACTGGCCAACGCGGAATCCTTAAGTTATCACCGCCCCAGCCACCAGCAGCCCAAAAACTAAAGCGACACCCGCCCATATCCGCAGAAAAACCACCCCTTGCGCGGCGTACCAATCCAGTATTTGATGCAGACGCTTAGGGCCAAGCAGCGGCGTCAATAAACCCATTACGACAATGAAAACACCGAGGACAATCAGCGTTTTCGGGGCCAGTGACGTGTGTGCGGATTGGTACAGCGCCATGCCATACACCACGCGCAGCACCGCCGCCGTCCACAGCCCCGTGCGGCTGTCGAAAAAGCGGGCAACTGCCAAAAGCTTGGCCGGCAAAAACAAGCCCAACACGCCGAGTGCGGCGATGGACAAACTGAGTGCAAGAGCAATGAGCGTCATGACGGTTTCCTCAGATTAAATTAAGCTTGCAAGCATACCACTTAGCCTGTGTCAAAAATGTCCAGCGCACAAAAAACGGCTTATCTGCGTTTTCCCAGCAGCTTAAAAACTACCCGTTTAACCGACTGCCGCTCGTCGGTCTGGCAAAACACCCCATACAGCATCAGCGCCAACAACGCGCCATACGCCGCCGCCAACACGGCCAAGGCGGCAATCAGCACAAACCGGCCAGTGCCGAGTTGCTGCAAAGTATCGTGCGCGGCAAAAGCCAAGCCATAACCCAAAACATATGGGGCCAAACCGGGCAGCAGAACTTGCCAAACAAACCGCCATTGCCCGATGCCGATTTGGCTATTGGTGTACAGCAGATATAACATGCTGCTGCCAATCCGCGAAAACGACGCCGCCAGCACCACGGCGCTTAAAGTATGCCCCCACCACGCATAGGCGGCGACCAAACCCGACCCCAACAGGATAATCTGCGGCAGCAAATACCCATACACGCCACGCTCAGGATGGGAAATGCCTTGGAAATACGACGAAGCTGGGCCGGTCAGCGCATGCAAATGATAGCCCAGCGCCGCACTGACAAAGATCACCTCCGATTCGGCGTAGACATGATCCACGCCAATCCACGCGCTTAAGATCGTCAACGCAAACGCCGCCATAAACCCTAAGGCGCTGCCGTTGAGAATATTCAAATAACGCGAACTGCGCAGATAAAGCCGGGCCACTTCGTCGTGCTGGTCTAGGCTATGCAAATGCGTCAGCGCCGTCAGGAAACTATTATTCGCCGAAGAAAACACTTGTGTGCTCATCATCGGAAACTTTTGGCCGATATCCAGCAAAACCACCGAGGCGACGCCGGTCAGCTTGCCGGCCACCAGCCGTTCCGAAGAATACAAAAACACGCTCAACAAACCAGACACTTGCATAATGCCGCCATAGCGGAAAAACAGCCGGTAAGTTTCCCAGCCCACGCCGCGCAGGCTGATATGCAGACCCGGAATGGCACGATAGCACAGCAGCACATAAATCAAGGTCGCCACCACATAACGAGCGGCAAACGCCCACAATAGGCTATTGACGCCCCAGCCCTGCATCAAGAAAACCACCATCAGCGCGGTTTCCAGCAAATACCCCAAAGTCCACACTAAGGTTTGCTCGGCGATGCGCTGCAAGCCTTGCAACACATAGGCGAATGCGCCAAAGGTCATATCCAGCAACATCGTCGCCACAGTGCCGAGTATCAAAATGGCGGCGGTGTCGTGCAGGTTGTCCGGTATTTTAAACCACGCATACAGCCAAGGCAGGGCAAACCATAATCCACACAATGTCACCACGCTAAAGGTGATAGTCATCGTCAAGCCCGCGCCCAACAACGGGCCTATGTCTTTGAGCCGTTGCTTCGCGCTGTATTCGGCGACATAGCGGACATAGACATTGGACACGCCGAACGCGCCCATGCCGATATAGCTGATAATCAGAAAACACGTCGCCCAGATGCCGTATTCTTCCAGGCTAATGTAATGGATAATGAACGGCGGGATGGCGACGCGGGTTAATAAATAGACGATGCGTCCAAGCATTTGCGAGGCGGCGTTGCGCGACACGCGGCCGGGTTTTTGGGCGGGTTGCGATGAGTCGGACATGGCGGTGTATTCCGGGTGGGGGCTTGCAGGCTGGCGCAAGCCTAAGCACAGCAGTCTACAATAGAAACGCCGCCGCCGCCCCGCAACTGGCGCGCGGACGCGCAGACCAAAACTAAAACCGGGGGATAACTGTATATGAAAACAGCAATTTGGCGCTGGCGGGCGCATCGGGCGGTGGTGGATCGGCTGGGCTGGCTGCGGCCCTTTGGCAAAGGCGCGGGGCGCAAGCGGGTGCTGTTCATCAGCGAACGCGACGCGATTTGCCACACGCAGATTTTTCCATTCTTTTTTCATGCCGGGGATTTGCGGCTGGACGTGCGCGAATTGCCGCTCGCGCGTTTTATTGCCGACAATCACCCTTACCGTTCAGCGGAAGTGGACGCCGTGTGTTTCCAAACCTGGTTCGACCTTACCCCTGAGGCTTTGGGCGAATTGGCGGACAAGATACAAGCCACATGGCCGCAGGCGAAAATCGCTTATTTCGACTGGTTTGCGCCGACCGATTTACGCTATGCGGAGGTGTTGGACACGCGCATCGCGGCCTATGTCAAAAAACAGGTGTTTCGTGATTTCAGCCAATACGGCCAGCCGACCTTGGGCGACACCAATCTGACCGACTATTATGCCAAACGTTGCGGTTTGGACTTGCCGGAAACCCGGTTTACTGTGCCGGAGGGTTTTCGGGATAAACTCTGGGTCAGCACCCATTTCGCCTTTTCCGACCATATGTTGCCGTATTTTGTCGGCGCGTTTCCAGCGCAAGAAAACCGATCGATTGATTTGCATGCCCGCATCGCGGTGAAAGGCACCGAATGGTATACCCGGATGCGGCAAGAGGCGTTGGACAAAGTCACACCTTGGGAAAATAAACTGAAAGTGGTTTGCCGGGGCCGGGTGTCGCGGGAGGAATATTTTGCCGAATTGTTCGACGCCAAACTGTGTTTCAGCCCGTTCGGCTATGGCGAGGTGTGCTGGCGCGATTTTGAAGCGATGTTCACCGGCAGCTTGCTGTTGAAGCCGGATATGTCGCATGTGGATTGCTACCCGGAAGCGTTTCTGCCGTTTGAAACCTATGTGCCTTTGGCTTGGGATTTGAGTGATTTCGACGAAAAAGTCGAGTATTATTTAAACCATCCAAATGCCCGCGACACCATCACGCGCAATGCGTTTGAGTTGATGGCTGAATACTTCCGCAGCCGCCGCTTTATTGATGATGCGCAACCATTGTTGCAAAAATTGGGGGTGGCGTCATGAGCAAACCCCGCGTGTTATTGTCCGCCTACCAATGCGGCCCCGGTTTAGGCTCGGTGTCGCAAATCGGCTTTGAATGGTATTCGCGCTTGGCCAAAAAACTGCCAGTCACGCTGCTGACCCATGTCCGCAACCGTCCGGCTTTGACGCAGGCAGGCGCACCATTCGCCGGGGCGGAGATTATTTACATCGACACCGAATGGTTTGCCAAGCCGCTGTATGGCTTGGCGTCTTGGCTGTTTCCGCGCAGCGAGCATCCGGTGTTTTTGATTGCCTCGCTGGATTACTACTTATACGACTGGCTGGCCTTACGCACCGCCCGCCGCCGCGTGGGCGAGTGGGATATCGTCCATCAAGCCACGCCGGTTTCGCCGTTGGCTTCCAGCCAATTGCACCGCTTAGGTTTGCCGCTGGTGCTTGGCCCGTGGAATGGCGGTTTGCGCTCGCCGAAGGAATACCCGGAAATCATGCGAGCCGAAGCGGCTTGGCTATACCCGATCCGCGCACTCGGCAAGCTGGCGGATAAGGTATTAGGCGCAACGCGCAAGGCCAAACTGATATTGACCGCCACCGCCGCCACCCGCGCACAAATCCCGGCCAAATACCAAGATAAATGCGTGGCGATGTTGGAAAACGGCGTCGATTTGAACCTGTTCAAAGCCGAACCCTGGCCCCCCGCCCCGGCCATCGGTGTGCCGTTGCGGATTGTGTTTGTCGGTCGGCTGTTGCCGGTGAAAGGCGTGGCGATGCTGTTGGAGGCGGTGGCGAAGTTGCCGTGTTCGTTCCGGCTGACGATAGTCGGTTCCGGCGCCGAGGAGGCCGCATTGCGCCAACAAGCTGAGGCGCTGGGCTTGGGCGAGACGGTGGAATTCACCGGCGCGTTGCCGCTGGCGGAGGTCGCCGTGCGCATGGCGCAGGCGCATGTGTTTTGCCTGCCGTCGGTGCGCGAATCCGGCGGCGGCGTGTTGCTGGAGGCGATGGCCGCCGCCCGCCCGGTGGTCGCGCTGGCTTATGGCGGGCCGGCCGAAATTGTCGATGACGAAGTCGGCCGCTTGCTGCCGTCCAGCGGGCGCGGGCCGGTGGTGGCGGCGCTGGCGCAGACCTTCACCGACATCGCCAAAGACCCGGAAGCGTGGCGGCGGCGCGGCTTGGCGGGCCGGGCGCGGGTCGAGCGCGAGTTTGCCTGGGACGCCAAAATCGACACCGCCATCGACCTTTACCAACACTGTCTGGAGTCCCAATGAGCAAGCAACCCACCCTCGCTTATCTGATTAGCCAATACCCGGCGGTTTCGCACACGTTTATCCTGCGCGAGATTGTGGAACTGCGCCGCCTGGGCTTCACCATCCGCCCGGCCTCGATCAACCCGCCCGACCGCCCAGCCGCGCAACTGACCGCCGCCGAACGCGAAGAAGCGGACACGACTTGGTGCGTGAAGGCGCAGGGCGTGGCCGGGGCGGCGGCGGCGCTGGCCGCGCTGGCGCTGTCCAACCCGAAAGGTCTGTGGCGCGGTTTGCGCCATGCCGTGAAGCTGGGCGGGACGGATCTGCGCAAGCTGGCCTTGCATCTGGCGTATTGGGTCGAAGCGGCGATGCTGGGCCGGTGGATGGCGCGGGAAAAGCTGGCGCATCTGCATGTGCATTTCGCCACGCCCGCCGCGACCGTGGGCCTGCTGACCAAAACCATGTTCGGCTGCGGCTATTCGTTCACCGTGCATGGCCCGGATGAGTTTTACGACGCGCCCGGCTACCGGCTGGCGGAAAAGCTGGACGGGGCGGATTTTGTCGTCTGCATCAGCCATTACGCCCGCAGCCAAATTATGAAGCTGTCGCCGGTCGCCGCCTGGGGCAAATATGAAATTGGCCGACTCGGCGTCGATCCGGCCCGCTTCGCCCCGCACCCGCCCAAGGCTGCGGGCGGGACTTTTGAACTGTTGTGCGTCGGACGGCTGACGCCGGCCAAAGGCCAGCATATTTTGCTGGACGCCGTGCAACGCTTGTTGGCGCAAGGCCGCGAGGTGCGGCTGACCTTCGTCGGCAACGGGCCAGACCGCGATTCGCTAGAGGCGCAAGCCCGGCAACTGGGGCTGGCGGATGCGGTGATATTCGCCGGGGCGGTCAACCAAGACCATATCTTGGAGTATTACGCCCAAGCCGATGCCTTCGTGTTGCCCAGTTTCGCCGAGGGTTTGCCGGTGGTATTGATGGAGGCCATGGCGATGGCCGTGCCTTGCGTCACCACCCACATTACCGGCGTCCCAGAGCTAATCCAGCACGGCGTCAACGGCCTGCTGACCGCACCATCCGATGTCGAAGGTTTGACGCAGGCAATAGGCTGGCTAATCGACCATCCCGAAGACGCCGCCAAAATCGCAGCGGCGGGGCGAGAGAAAGTGCTGGCCGATTACCATTTGGCCGGCAGCGTCGCGCATCTGGCTGAGGTATTTGGCCGGCGTTTAACGCCATAACCGTTCGCCCATTAACCGCTTCCTGCTACACACCACAACCGACACACCATGAACGATTACGCCGACTTACTGCAATCCTTGGGCTTTCAGCCCATCAGCACCGACTGCTGGCAACGCCGTTTTAACTACCCGGCGACGGGTGAATTTATCATCAGTGTTGACACCCACCGAAAAACCATCGACTACCCTCTGCCGATAGTGGTGGGTGATCGCACCACCAGCAATTTCGACCACCCCGAAAACTTCGTCGTCCTCGAATGCGTCTGCCGCTTGCTGGAAAAAGGCTATGACCCTGCTACGCTAATTCTGGAAAAACGCTATCAAGTCGGGCGCGGTGCGTCCGGCGGCAAAAGCGACGTCACCGTCTTGCGTCGCAGCACCGACCCCACTGAACAAGCCGAAGCTCCGCCGTTGCTCATTATCGAATGCAAAACATGGGGCGCGGAACACGAGGCGGAAAAGCTGAAAACGCTGGAAAATGGCGGGCAACTGTTCGGCTATCTACAACAAGACCGCAGCGCCACCCATCTCTGCATCTATTCATCGCATATCCCATTTGAACTGATCGGCGAAATCGAATACCGCTGCGATATCATCGCCGTCGAAGACACCCCGGAAGCGTTGGAAAAATTCGCCCGCAAAGAAAAGGCGGAGAGCCGCGCCGCCGCGCTGGACGCCGTGCCGCTGTTCCAAAACGCCTTTAACCGCGAATCGCTGCATCATGCTTGGAAAACCAGCTACGGCAGCGCGTTTCAATCGTCGGGCATTTTCGAGGACGACTTCACACCCTACGCCATCGGCTACATTCCCAAGCGCGGCAAAGACTTAAAAGAGTTCAGCAGCGACAACGGCAGTACCCGCGTTTTCAACAGCTTCATGGAGATCCTGCGCCACAATAATGTGTCGGACAAAGAAAACGCCTTCAACCGCCTGTGCGCGATTATCCTCGCCAAACTGATTGACGAAGACCGCACCCCGGAAGCGATTCTGGATTTTCAATGGTTTCCCAACAAAGACAGCGCCGAGGATTTAATCGACCGCCTGCAACGGCTGTACAAACGCGGCATGAAAGAAACCTTGGGCGAAGACATCACTTACTTTGAAGAGCGCGACATCGACCAAGCGTTTATGGCGCATCGCCGCGACATGGCGAAAAACGAAGTCAAAAAAATCTTCCGCGCCCTCAAGTTCTACACCAACAGCGATTTTGCGTTCAAAGAAGTCCACAACAAAAAGCTGTTTGAACAAAACACCCAAGTCGTGCGCGAAGTGGTCGAACTGTTGCAAGGCTACCGGCTGAAATACACCAGCAAGCAAGCCTTTCTCGGCAATCTGTTTGAATTGCTGCTGAACAGCGGCTTTAAACAATCCGAAGGCCAATTCTTCACGCCGATTCCGATAGCGCGGTTCATCGTCCGCTGCCTGCCGCTGCGCGAACGCATCGCCGCCGCCCAACAACGTAGCCAGCAACAGGTGATACCCCGCGTGATGGATTACGCCTGCGGCTCGGCGCATTTTTTGACGGAAATCATCGAAGAACTGCACGAAGACCTTGCCGCCCTCGACTGCCCGGAAGCGGTCAACACCACATGGACGCGGGATGCGGTGTGGGGCATCGAAAAAGACTACCGCCTAGCCCGCACCGCCAAAATCGCGCTGTTTCTGCACGGCGCGGGCGATGCCAACATCTTGCATGAAGACGGACTCGACCACGCCAACCCCAAATTGCCCGCATTGGGAACGCTCGACGTGCTGGTGGCGAATCCGCCTTACTCGGTGAAAGACTTTAAACAACACCTGCGCTTGCAAGAGGCAAGCTTCACGCTGCTGCCCTATCTCACCGCCAACTCCAGCGAAATCGAAACCCTGTTCGTCGAACGCGCCGCGCAACTGCTGCGCGTCGGCGGGCTGGCAGGGCTGATTCTGCCGTCCTCGATTTTGAGCAACGCGGGGATTTATCAACGCACCCGTGCCTTGTTGCTAGAAAAATTCCTGTTGCGCGGCATTGTTGAACTCGGCGGTTCGGCATTCATCGCCACCGGCACCAACACCGCTATTTTGTTGCTGGAACGTCGCCCGGAAACCCACCGCGAACATCTCGCCATCCGCGCCGACTCACTGTTTAACGAAGACAAACGGCCCAATGATGCCGATTTTGCCGACAGTGATTTACTCCGCACTTACACCCAAGCCGCCGGCTTGGACTTTGCCGACTATTGCGCATGGCTGGCGGATGCGGTCGGCGAACTGCCCGCCGCCCTCGAAGCCAGCGCCTTGTTCGCCGCGTATCAAAAAGACTTCAACGACCTTGCCGACACCAAACGGCGGCAAGCCCAAGTCAGCTTTAAAAAACTCACGCTGGACGAACAACGCGCCGAACTGCGCGGCAAATTCCTGCGCCACTGCCGCGACGCTGAAAAACTCAAATTTCTGCATTTTGCCCTTGCCCATGTCGCCGGGTTTGAGCAAGGC
>JBJSYU010000602.1:0-6620 GCA_046089945.1 Candidatus Methylumidiphilus sp. | reverse complement strand
AATTTATCAAAAATACTTTCACATATCTGCGAATTACGCGCTTAACTATAAATGCCGGCACGGCGATTTTATCCGCGCAACCCCGGCGTTCCGCCGCCGCCTCCGATGCGGTCCAGCAGCAGGCTTTCCACCGCCAAAAAGCCGTCCGCCTCACGCGCCAAGTCCTGCCCAAGGCTGGCCAAGCCTTCCCAGTCTTGCTCGCCACGCCGCAGCGCCGACTCTAGCGCCACTGCCGCCTGGCGTATCGCCAGCAAACCGGCAAACGCCGCCGCGCCGTTGATTTTGTGGACGGCGTTTTGGGCGGCCTCGCGATCCCTGTGCCGCAAGGCGGCTTGCGTTTGGCGCAAGCTGTCCGGCAGTTCCGCGTAGATTTTGCGGGTGATGAGGCCGGCCAAGTCCGCGTTGCCGCCGGCCCGCTCGATGATGGCCAGGGCGTAGGCGGCGCAGGTGGCGTCCGCCGACGGCTGGCTGGGGGCCAAGCCGAGCCGTGTGGCGAGGAAGGCCAACAGTTGCCCTTGCGTGATGGGCTTGATTAGGCAGTCGTCAAAGCCTTCGGCGATGACGGTTTCCCGTTGCCCCGGCGCGCAGTAGGCGGTGATGGCGATGACTGTCACATGGCGGTTGGGGCCGGGATAGCCGCGCAGTTCGCGCAGCACCTGCTGTCCGTCCATCAGCGGCATTTGCAAATCCAACAACACCACGTCGAAGCGCTGCTGCCGCAGATGTTCCAGCGCCTCGCTGCCGTTGCCGGCTTCGACGGTTTCCGCCGCAAAGCCGCGCAGTTGTTCACGCAGCAACAAGCGGTTGATTTCGTTGTCGTCCACCACCAGGAAGCGATGGCCGCGCGGCGCCGGGGCGGGCGGGGCGGCGGCGGGCGCCCGCGCCGGGCAGCTGGCGGCTTTGGCCAGCACGTCGCTGCGCAGGGGATGGGACAGGCACACCGCCCCGCGCTTGCGGTAATAGTTGAGCAGGCGGCGCTCGCCGCTCGGAAACACCAATATCGGGCCAACCCCCCGCGCCGCGCACCATTCCAGCAGGCCCGGTAAGGCCGGGGCGGACTTTTCACGCTGCGGGCAAACGCCGAATAGCAGGGCGGCAGGGCAGGGCGCTGCGGCGAACCGCCGGTATAGGCTGTCCACATCGGCAAATGCCTCGACTGTCGCGCCTAGGCCGCGCAATTGCTCCAAGCAGGCCAGACGGAACACCCGGTCGGCCTCGACCAGACCGACCAGCATTGGCAAGGGCGAGTCCGGCGCGCCTTCATCGACGCGCGCCAACGGCACGTCAAACCATAAGGTGGTGCCTCTGCCCAGACGGCTGGCCAGGTGGATGCCGCCGCCCATGCTTTCCACGATCTTTTTGACGATGCTTAAGCCCAGCCCCGCGCCGCTCTCGGCGGTGGCCGTCCGTTCGCCCAACTGCTGAAACGGCGAAAACAACTTGGCCTGGTCTTGCGTGGAAATGCCGCTGCCCGAATCGGACACGGAAAACATCAGCCGCTCGCCGGCCCGTCCGGCCAACACGCGGACGCGCACGACGATTTTGCCGCGCCGGGTGAATTTCAGTGCATTGCCGAGCAGGTTGGCGACCGCCTGCTGGATGCGCACCGCGTCGCCCTCAATCAAGACAGGCGCCTCGGCGGCGATCCACAAGGCCACGGGCGGGGCCGATCCGCGCACGGACAGCAGCGCGACGATGTCTTCTAGGCAGGGGCGTAGTGCGAAGGCTTGGATGTCGAGGCTAATCTTGCCGGCCTCAAGCTTGGCGAGGTCGAGGATTTCGTTGATGATGGATAGCAGGTTTTTCGCCGAACGGGTGATTAGCCCCAGCTTTTCCGCCTGCTCGTCGCCGAGCGGGGTTTTCGCCAACAGTTCCGCGAAGCCGATGATGCCGTTCAACGGCGTGCGGATTTCATGGCTCATCTGCGCGAGAAAGCGCGATTTCAGCTCGGTCTGCGACTCCGCCGCCCAGCGCGCCGACTCCAGTTCTTGGTTGCGTTTTTCCAAGTCGGCCAGGGCCTCGTGCAGGCGGGCCGTGGCGCTCCGCACCTGTTGTTCCAGCGAGTCGCGGTTTTTCTTGAGTTCGGCGGCCATGGCGTTGAAGCCGGCCTGCAAATACGCCAGTTCCGCCTCCGCCACGGATTCCGCCCGCGCGTCCATGTTGCCTTTCGACAATTCGTGGACGGCGATGGTCAGGGCCACGACGGGATCGCTGATTTTCCGGGCCATGTGCCGGGCCAGCGGCACCGTCGCCAAGGAACCTGCTAGCAGCGCCAGCAGGCTGAACAGCACCGTCTCGCCTTGCTGGCGGAAGGTGTCGCTGCGCGACAGCACGAGGCGGACTGTCCCCAAGCTCTCCGGCCGGGGCGATAGCGGAGACACGGCACCCCGCGCAAATGCGGAAGCCGGGGCGGCCGGGGGCAAGGGCGTAGGGAAAATCAAGGCGGTGCGCACCCACTCGCCCGCCAGTCCCGCCTGCTTTTGGGGTTTGCCGCCCGTGGCTAAAGCATTTCCATGACGGCCCAGAATGCCGACTTCGAGCACGTCGTCTTCTTTGAGCAAGGTGTCCACAAGATTTTGCAAAGCCACGCCATCGCCAGCGATGGCTGGGGCGGCGGCGGCCAGTCCGTGCAGGATAAGCTCGCCGCGCATGTCCAGATTTTTTTCCAAATCCGCTAGGCGGGTGGCGATAAAATAAGCCGCTAAGGCGAGGCCGATCAAGCCAGCAGGCAAAATGCCCAACAGCGAAAGGTGGAATTGGATGCCCGACGTTAGCTTCATGGGTCAAGCCGCTGATATTTAATGGCAATAAAACGCCCCGCGCTTGGCAAGGCGAAACAGTGTAAAGCAAGGGTTGCCCGCAATCCAGACGCGGGCCTATAGGCCTGACTGCCGCCGCGCAAGTTACGGCAAGCGCTCACTCTGTTAGAATATGCGCCACTCAACGACCCATCGCGGAACACCATGAAACAGCAGACCCTTGGTTTTATCGGCGCAGGCAACATGGCCGGCAGCTTGATCGCCGGCTTGTGCGCGGATGGCTATGAACCTGGCAAAATCTGGGTGTCGGATCTCGACCCGGAGAAGCTTGACCTGTTGGCCCGCCGGTTTGGCGTCAACACCACGTCCAGCAACGCCGCCGTGGCCGAAAATTCGCAAGTGCTGGTTTTGGCGGTCAAGCCGCAGGCCATGCGCGAAGCCGCCTTGGGGCTGGCCACCACCGTGCAGCGCTGCAAGCCCTTGGTGATTTCCCTGGCCGCTGGCGTGACCGAGTCCGCCATCGACCGCTGGCTGGGCGGCGGCAACGACATTGTGCGCTGCATGCCCAACACGCCGGCGCTGGTGAAGACCGGCGCGACGGCCTTGCACGGCAATGACAACATCAGCGACGAGCAGCGCAGCCGCGCCGAAGCGGTGCTGCGCGCCGTGGGCTTGGCGGTGTGGGTCGATAGGGAAGAGTTGCTCGACGCCGTCACCGCATTGTCCGGAAGCGGGCCGGCCTATTTTTTCTTGTTCATGGAAGCCATGGAAGATGCCGCAATCAAGCTGGGGCTGGAACCGCAGACCGCCCTTTTGCTGACGCAGCAGACCGCCCTTGGCGCGGCGCGCCTGGCCATCGAATCGGACGAGTCGCCGACCGAGCTGCGGCGGAAAGTGACCTCGCCGGGCGGCACCACGGAGCAGGCCATCGCGCAGTTTGAAAGCGCCGGCCTCAGACCCCTAGTGCTGGAAGCGATGCGCGCCGCCCACAGCCGGGCGTTCGGCCTGTCGATGGAACTGGGGGAGGAGCAATGAGCAGCGGCTATTTAAGCGGACTGGCCGTTTTTCTGATCGACACGGCCGCTCGTCTCTATATCTTCGCCCTGATGTTGCGCTTTCTGTTGCAATGGCAAGAAGCGGATTTTTACAATCCGATATCGCAGTTTTTAGTGAAAGTGACCCATCCGCCGCTGCGGCATCTGCGCCGGGCCATTCCATCGATAGGACGGGCCGACACGGCCTCTCTGGTTCTGATGCTGGCTTTGCAGGCACTGGATCTGTATCTGGTGTCGGCCCTTCAACAGACCAGCGTCGGCGCGGCAGGACTGCTGGCGGCGAGCGCGGCGGAACTGCTGGAATTGCTGTATTACATCTTTTTTTGGTCTATTTTTATTTCCGTGGCATTGAGTTGGGTGGTGCCACGCGGCCACAGCCCGGCGATAGCGCTGTTGCATGGTCTGACAGAGCCGTTCCTGAGCTTGTTTCGCCGGGTTCTGCCGCCTATGGGTGGGATTGATTTGTCGCCGCTGCTGGCGCTTTTTGCCCTGGAACTCGCCAGGAGGGCGGTTTTAGAGCCTCTTCAAGATTTTGTTGCAAAGTTAAACTAGACGGCGGGCAGATTTGCTCTAAAATTTACCCTCAAAATGCGGGCTATCAGCCTGAATTAACGGGATGACATGATCGAAGGCCAGAAATGAGCATGATTCAGCTCCAAGAAAGACTGCACGGATATGGACAATGGCGGGAAGAACTGATTCGGGCGATGGATCGGTACGCCCAATGGCTGTCCACTTACGAGGCCAGCAACGACGGTGTCCATGAGACGATTCAGAACATGCGGGAAAGCCTGCGCAACGACCGTTTGGTTGTGGCCTTTGCGGCGGAATTCTCGCGTGGCAAGACGGAGTTGATCAACGCCCTTTTCTTTTCGGACACTGGCGTGCGCTTGTTGCCCTCATTGCCGGGGCGGACAACCATGTGTCCGACCGAAATTTTTTATGACCCTTCCGAGGGCAGCTACATCCGCTTGCTGCCAATCGAAACCCGGCTAAGCGAGACGACGCTCAGCGAACACAAGCAGCGGCCTTTCACATGGCTGCAAATTGATTTGGATCATACTTCTCCTGTGCAAATGCAGGAGGCTTTCCAAGAGTTGGCCGCCGTCAAAAAGGTGTCCTACGATGACGCCGTCAAACTGGGCTTGTACAACGAGGAAATCCACGGCGGATCTTCCACCGCAATGCCTGAAACCGTTGAGATTCCATGCTGGCGGCATGCCTTAATCAGCTTCCCGCATAAGCTGCTCAAAGAAGGCCTTTCGATACTCGACACGCCCGGCCTGAACGCGCTAGGCGCGGAGCCTGAATTGACGTTGCGCATGCTACCGAGCGCCCAGGCGATTATTTTTGTGTTGGCGGCAGACACCGGCGTGACGAAGAGCGACCTCGACATGTGGAACAACCATGTTCGCGGCTCCCGCGCCGTCGGCAAGAAAGGGCTGGCGGTGGCGATGAACAAGATTGACTCCATGTGGGGCGACCTTGGCGGGGAGGAGGCGACAGAACGATCCATACAGTCACAGGTGGCCGAGGCAGCCAAGATCTTGGGCGTGGACGAGTCGCTGATTTTTCCCGTGTCTGCCAAGCAGGCCCTGCTGGCCAAGGTCAAGCGCGACAATGTCCTGTTGGACAAAAGCAGGTTGAAGGGAATCGAAGAGTACTTGTCGGGGACAGTCATCCGCGACCGCCAGACGCTGCTGCGCGACACAGTGACGGCCAGCGTCGGGCGGCTTATCAACGAATCCTTAAGCCATCTCGAAATCGAAGTCTTGGATGCCGAACGCCAATTGGAGGGCATGCGTCAGATTGACGTGAAAAACCAGGACATGACCCATAGGCTGATGGACGAAACCCGTGAGCAGCAGACTCGGTATCTGTCCAGCGTGGACAGCTTCCAGTCGGGCCGCAAGGTGTTTGTGGTGCAAGTGCGGTTGCTGGTTGAGGCGCTCTCCCCCACCACAATCGACCCTACTGTCAGAAAAGCTCGGCATGACATGGTGGTGAGCTTGACCACGGTAGGCATGAAAGTCGAGATGAAAAAGCTTTTGGAAGACCTGCACATGACCATGGAGAAGGCCATGGGGATAGCCGAAGAAACTCGTCGGCTGATTAAAGCCATTTACAGCCGGTTTGAAGAGGAGCATGGCTTTAACGACCTCAAGCCCGCGCCGTTTTCATTGCGCAACCATCAGGTCGAACTGGAGCGTATTTTTGAGGAGGGCGAAGAGTTTCGCCAGAGCGCTGCCGCCACACTAATGGAGCAGCGGGCTGTAGTAAACAAGCTTTACAGCACCATCATAGCGGAAGCGCGCGACTTGTTTGCGCAGGCCCACCAGGAAGCCACGGCATGGGGTGCCAGCGCCTTGGCGCCTTTGGTGCGCCGCATTAAAGACCGCAAGCGGATGATCGAAAGTCGGCTTGAAGTCTTGCGCAAAGTCAATGAATCCAGCGAAACCTTGGACGTGGAAATCGCTGAATTGGAAAAAAAGCTGGCACCGCTACAGATGCAGTACCGCGAGCTTAAAGAAGTCCAACATATCATCGCCCCGGATACGGGGGAATCTCAGGCGAAATATGCCGATTCTATGCTGGGGGCCGTTGCCGCCGGTCGAGCCTGAGGCGGCGGACTTGTCGGGCAAGCTGGCGGTTAAAAGCGGAATTATAGTTAAGAGCATAATTCGCTATAAAAGGTATTGCCTATTAGGAATTCCTAAATCCAGTGTTTTGCGAACGACGAGTTTTTGGATAGATTATCCCACGATTTTATGATAATGGCCTAAGTACAGGACAAAAACTTAACCGA
>JBJSYU010000601.1:0-13911 GCA_046089945.1 Candidatus Methylumidiphilus sp. | reverse complement strand
ATTTGCTGGTGCGCGACACGCAGACCGGCGAGGTGGTCGCCACCACGCGCCTGCTGACCGATGCGCAGGCGGCGCGGCTGGGGCGGTTTTATTCCGAGGGCGAATTCCATCTGGGCAACGTGTTGGCGTTGCCGGGGCGCTTTTTGGAAATTGGCCGCACTTGCGTAGACCCCAGGCATCGCGGCAGCGTGGTGTTGGGCGCGTTGTGGAACGGTCTGGCGGATTATGTCTACCGCGGCCGCTTCGACTATTTGATGGGCTGCGCCAGCATTTCCCCAGGGCCGAGCGGCTTCGCGGTGGACGCGGTGTATCGCCAGATCGAGCCGCAGCAGTTCGGCCCGGCGTCACTGGCCGTGCGCCCGAAAATCCCGGTGCCTGCGGACAAGCGCTGCGTCCACGACGAAAGCGGCATCCCGCCGCTGTTGCAGGCGTATCTGCGCTTAGGCGCTTGGGTGGTGGGCGAGCCGTATTGGGACGCCGACTTCAATGTCATGGATGTCTTCATCCTGTTGGATCTGACCCGGATGCAGGCGCGTTACGAAAAGCGCTTCATCACCACCAAGCAGGATCGCGCGCATGCGGCCTTGGCTTAAAGGCGCTCTGATTGCCTTGATGTTCTTGTGGGGCGTGTTCGCCGTGGCCGTGGTCATGCCGGCCTGCGGCTGGGTTTTCGGCCGCCGCGCCGCGCCGATCCATCAAGCCATCGTGACCCGCTGGAACCACGCCGTCTGCCGCATCCTGAACGTGCGCCTGAGCATCGACGGCCAGCCTGACCCCGACGCCAGACTGTGGGTGTCCAACCATGTTTCCTGGCTGGACATCATCGCGCTAGGCTCGCTGCTGCCCTGCCAGTTCGTCGCCAAGGAAGATGTCGCGGCTTGGCCGGTCATAGGCTATCTGGCCCAGGGCATCGGCACCTTGTTCGTGCGGCGCGGCGACGCCGGGCAAACCTCGGCCACCGCCGAGCTGATGGTGTGGCAATTGCGCCAAGGCAAGCGCCTGCTGCTGTTTCCCGAAGGCACGACGACCACGGGCGAAAAAGTGCTGCGCTTCCACGGCAAGCTGTTCCAGCCGGCGCAGCGGGCGGCGGTTGTTGTGCAGGCCGTCGCGCTGCGCTACACGGGCGAGGCCGCGCAAACCGCGCCATTCATCGGCGAGGACGAATTCTTGCCGCATTTGCTCAAGCTGCTCAAGGCCGAGCGCCTGGACTTGTCGGTGACGTTTTGCCCGGCCTTGCCGAAAGGGCTGGCGCATGGCGAGATGGCTTCCGCCAGCCACCGGCAAATCGCCGCCGTGGTCAATCCCGGCTGGGCCGAACGCCGCCGCGCCAGCCTTTCCCAATAGGAAACCCCCGCCTTGAAAATCGCCTTGATCTCAGACGCCTGGTCGCCGCAAGTGAATGGCGTCGTCACCACCTTGCAGACGACCTGTCGGCTGTTGCGCGACAAAGGGCATACCATCGAAACCATCACCCCCGACCAGTTCCGCAGTTGGCCCTGCCCCAGTTACCCGGAAATCCGCTTGGCGTTGGGCTGCGGCCCGAAACTGCGGGCGCGGCTGGAGGCGTTCCAGCCCGACGCCATCCACATTGCCACGGAAGCCCCGCTGGGCTTGGCGGCGCGGGCGTATTGCCGCCGCCGCCAACTGCCGTTCACGACCTCGTTCCATACCCGTTTCGCCGAGTATGTGCAATTGCGCACGGGTGCGCCGCTGTCTTGGGGCTATGCCTTTTTGCGCTGGTTCCACAACGGCGGCGAGCGCATGATGACGGCGACGCCGGGCTTGGTGGCGGAGATGAAAACGCGGGGATTCCGCAACGCGGTGCTGTGGTCGCGGGGGGTGGACACGGAACTGTTCTGTCCACGCAGCAAAGATTTCCTGTCCGCGCCCCGCCCGATTCTGCTGTACACCGGGCGGGTGGCGGTGGAAAAGAACATCGAGGCGTTTCTGCGCCTGGACACGCCCGGCACAAAAGTCGTGGTCGGCGACGGGCCGCAGCGGGAAGAACTGCAACAGCGCCACCCCGACACCCGCTTCGTCGGCTACCAGTTTGGCGAAGCTTTGGCGCGGCACATGGCGGCGGCGGATGTGTTTGTGTTTCCCAGCCTGACCGACACGTTCGGCCTAGTGATGCTGGAGGCTCTGGCCTGCGGCGTGCCGGTCGCCGCATTTCCGGTGGAAGGGCCGTTGGACGTGATCCTCGACAGCCGGGTCGGCTGCTTGGACGACGACCTCAACAAAGCCGTGCAAACCGCGTTGACGCTAGACCCCCAAGATTGCCGGGAGTATGCCCTGCGCTATTCCTGGCAGGATTGCGCCGGCTTGTTTGAAAGCTATTTGGCACCTATCCCACGCGGCTGAACTGGAGTGCAAGATTTATCTTGCACTCCAATGTTGGTCAGCGCGGAATCCTTAAAGTTAATGCCCCCACGCCGTAGTGATCCAGCCCCTCAAAAACTCTTCGCAAACCCAGACCGGGCCAAGGACAAGGGCGGCAGCCGGTCTTCCAGCAAGGTGTCCACGATAAACTCCGAAGCCTGCGGCTTGGCGAAGCGCAGGGCGTTGGCGCGCATCCGCGCCAGCCGCGCCGGCTCGTCCAGCAATAGATCCAGCTTGTAGGGCAGGGTGGTCAAGTCGTTGCACTTGATGGCGATGCCTTCTTCCAGCAAATGGTCGCTGTTGCGCTCCTCTTGTCCCGGAATCGGCGCCACCACGCACATCGGCAAGCCGCAGGCGGTGGCCTCCGACACCGTCATGCCGCCGGGCTTGCCGATGAACACGTCGGACAGCTTCATCAGCTTATGCATTTCATCGGTGAAGCCGAGAATTTTGAAGCGGGACGACTGCTGCCCGACGGCCTGCTCGATCCGCCGCCGCAGCACTTCGTTGCGCCCGCAGACCACGATGGTCTGCGCATCATGGCGCAGATCCCGCATGCGCTCGACCATCGTCTCGGCCGGGCCTACGCCCCAGGCGCCGGCCGACAGCAGCAGCACCGGCTTGTCCGGTGCCAGACCCAGCTTTAGCCGCTCGGCGTCGCGGTCGATGCGTTGGCGGAACACCGGGTCAATCGGAATGCCGGACACGGTGATGCGCGCCGGCGGCAGGCCGAGCATTTCCAGATGCGCCTTGGTTTCGTCCAGCGCGACAAAATAGCGCTGGAACGAGCGCGACAGCCACATCGCGTGGAAATCCAAATCCGTCACGACGATGGACAGATTGGCCCGCAACGCCCCTGCGGCGATCAAATGCGAAATAATGCCGGCCGGCATGTAATGGGTGCAGACGATCATGTGCGGATCGAATTTGCGGATAAAGCGCACCAGGGGCTTGGTGTTCAGCCGGTCGATCATGATGCGCATGCGGTCGGTGCGCCACGGCTCGTCGCTGGCCTTGTACCACCAGCCCAGGAAATTCGGCGCCGAACGCGCCAGCGCCGCGTAAAACTTCGAGTAAAAGTCGCGGAACAGCGTGTTGGTGTATTGCAGCGCGTCATTGTTGACGACTTCGGCGACCCGGCCGTCGGCGGCGAAAGACTTTTCCAGCGCCTCGGCGGCTTTGATGTGGCCTGTGCCGGCTCCCACCGACATGATTAAAACCCGCTTGTTCATTTTATTGTTCTCCCATAGCCGTTGGCCGGCCTTCAATCTTGATCGTGGCCGTGGCGCAGGGTCAACCACGCCATGGCGGAGGCCACAAACAGCCCAAAGGCCACCACAATCGTGTTGACCGACAGCCCAGCGTCAATCATCAAAGCGTAAGCGCCCAGCATCGCCAGGATGCACAGGTTCTCGTTGAGGTTCTGCAAGGCGATGGAATGCCCGGAACCCATCATCTGATGCCCCCTGTGTTGCAGCAAGGCGTTCATCGGGATCAAAAAACTGCCGGCCAACGCGCCAATCAGCATCAGCAGCGGCACCGCCAGCCACAGCTTGCCGACAAACACCATCCCCATCACCACCACGCCCATCGCAACGCCTAATGGCAGCACTTTCACCGCATGCGCCAGCGGCACCCATTTCGACGCCGCCACCGAGCCTATGGCCAAGCCCAGCGCGACCACGGCGGTCAGTTGTGTGCCTTGCTCCATGTCCAGTTGTAGCGAGGCCGCCGCCCAAGCCAAGATAATGAAGCGCAACGTCGTCCCCGCGCCCCAGAACAGCGAAGTCACCGCCAAGGACACCTGCCCCAAGGGGTCTTTCCACAACAGCAAGAAGCAGCGCCAGAAATCGGACAGCAGAAAACCCAAAGTGCGTTTGGGCAATTCATGTTCGATGGGCAGGTGGGGGATAAACCCGTTGAACAGCGCGGCGAACAGATACACGACGAATATCACCAGTATCGCAAACTCCGCCGCCGAATCGATGCCGAGGTTTGCCTTCAGCCAGAGCAGTTGTCCAGCCAAGCCGCTTTCCACGCGATGGCCGACCAGAAAACCGCCGACTATAGCCCCCAGGATAACCGCCGCGACCGTCAAGCCTTCCATCCAGGCATTGGCCCAAATCAGTTTTTCCGGTGGCAGGTATTCGGTCAGAATGCCGTATTTGGCCGGCGAATACAGCGCCGCGCCGACGCCGACCAAGGCATAAGCCAACAAAGGCTGCATGCCTACCAACATACCCAAGCAACCGACCACTTTAATGCTGTTGCTGATGAGCATGACTTGGCCTTTCGGCAGCGCGTCTGAAAACGGCCCGACAAACGGCGCCAACACGATGAACGCGACGACGAAGAATTGTTGCAGCACCGGCGTCTGCCAGGCGGGGGCGGAAAGGGATTCGAGCAGGGCGATGGCGGCAAACAGCAGCACATTGTCGCCTAGCGCTGAAAAAAACTGTGCCGCGAGAATAGTGATAAAACCGCGATTCATGGGATTCCTTAGGGACGCTCTGATTAAGTCTTTGCTCCCTCCCCCTGGCAGGGGGAGGGCTGGGGTGAGGGTATTACAAACCAATATGTTTCCCCTCACCCTAACCCTCTCCCCACAGGGCGAGGGGATTTATTCAGAGCTTCTTTTAGGGATTCGGCGCAAGCCCCGGCCGAGCCTTAGAAAAGTATTGTGGCAGGCCAAGCCTCAAACATCATCCTTGTATGCCAAGCTCCACGGCCTCGGCCTCAATGGCGGCGGGCTGGGCCGCGACGGTTTTATGCCATTCGACCAATTCCAAGGCGCCGTTGAAATGCTCCACAATGGCGGTGCAGCTTTCCACGAAATCCCCGGTGTTGACATACAAAAACCCGCCCATGTCCTTGATTTCGGCATGGTGGATATGCCCGCAGACCACGCCGTCCAAGCCCTCGTCGCGCAGCGTGTTGACGATGCTCTCTTCGTAGTCGGAAATAAACTGGACGGCGTTTTTGACTTTGAATTTGACAAACGCCGCCAAGGAAAAATGCGATTGGATGCCGAGTATCCGGCGGATGACGCGAAACGCCCGGTTCAACTCCAACAGCCAGTCATAGCCTTTGCTGCCGAGTTTGGCGACCCATTTGTGATGGCGGGCGATAGTGTCGTATTCGTCGCCATGCACGACCAGAAAACGCTTGCCGTTGGCGGTGACATGCACATCGGAATTCCTGACCACGATATCGCCGAAGACATAATTGTCATAGTCCCTAATGTTTTCGTCATGGTTGCCCGGCACATAAATCACCTGCGTCCCATGCCGCGCCTTGCGCAATATCTTCTGGATGACCGTATTATGCGCCCTAGGCCAATACAGTTTTTTGGACAATGCCCAAAAATCAATGATATCGCCGACGAGGTACAGTTTCTCGCTGTCGTTGTGCTTGAGGAAGTCCAGCAGCACATCGGCCTGGCACTGGCCGGAGCCTATGTGCAAGTCAGAAATCCAAATTGTTCGGTAAGGGGTGGCAGTCATAGGAATAGGCGCTGTCATCAACTCAGCCAGTGGTTTCAGGGCGAAAGCCTAGGATAAGCGCGCCAGATGAAGGTTTCATGACTGCCGCGCCAGCGGCTTGCCACCGTCGGTGTTGGCCTAGTCGAATACCGCCCTAGGGGCCGTTCCTGCTACGCCTGGATCTAGAGCCTCCCACATCAAGGAATTTTGCTGAGCCGACTCGCCGAAAATTCCAGCAGAGAAAAAGAAAGTTCACCGTGAGCAGCGAACGGCCTCACAATAGCCAGCAAAAAACTCGTCAACTGCCCAGCCACTCCTGCCGACCACAAGCAAGCCTCAAGTCAGTGGCAAAACGTGCCTGGCGGGCAAAAAAATGCTCCTCGCCTGACGCAGCAGAACAGCTTGCAAGAAATAAGGTCTCTGCCTGCAAGCAGGGGGCAAGGGCAAATTCAGGGGCAAACTTCTAGGATTGAGGGGCTTGCTGCTGCTTGCCAGCAGAAAAAATCCCCGTGCGCAGAGTGGCGGGCGGGTGATTTGAATTAAAGCGCCACTCGCCTAGCTATTTCTATGTCTTTTCTCAGTAAATCATTCACCAATTCTTGCAGTCCATTGTCCCCGCTTTCGCATTTCTTGCTTAGAAAATGGGCTATATCTTGGTCGAGGTAGATGGGTACTTGGATGTCATCGGCTGGAATATAAAACTTGCCCTGTTCGGCGTTTGAAAAATCGTATTCGTCTTTCATTTTTTTGCTCTCTTGAGGTAAGTGGCTTGTTCAGTGGGGGTTGCTTTGCGGGCTGAAATCAGGCGTATCGAATCACCTTGTCTAAATGTATGGACAACCAACAGGATTTTTGCATGCCGATTGCGTCCCAACAAAACCCATCGTTCTTCATCGGTCGAATGCTCGTCATCGGGAATGTTTAGCGCAAAAGGATCAGAAAACACATAAGCTGCGTCGCGGAAATCAACCCCATGCTTACGGATATTCGCTTGGTTCTTGGCTTCGTCCCATTCAAAACGCATCGTATAGCCTTTTTATGTTAGAAATTGCAGTGGCGATTTTTGCAGTAAAGCCGCCTCAGAATGGTCAAGCCATGCAGGGTTGGCAAGCGTCCTTTTGGCTTGCCAAGGTTTCGCATGGGCAGACGTATGTACCCTACTTGGCTGTGGCTAGTCCCATGTTGAGGAGTATTGTGCAAGCACAATGTCGGGCATTGGTTGTGGCTAAAACTGCCCACTTTAGCTCTATATTTAATTGCCAAGTATCATTCTGGGGTTATCCATCCAGCATTGACCAATTGCCGACTTTCTGGGTGCAAATCGGCATTACTAATTGATGCAAGGCGCTTGTCCATGGCTTCAAAGGCCAGTTGCCGCATACGTTTGGCGGTGTCACGATCAACAGTCCGCGAAGCCAATTTGTCGGCCGACCCCAACACCGAAATGGCCTTGAATTTTCTGGCGCAAACCGAATCGGAACTCGACATCCGCGACGGCAAATTCCATTATCTTGGCCTCGATTGCCAGATCAAGGCGGTGGGCGAACCCGACGCCGTCGCCTGCGCTGACCGGCAAGGCAAACCCGCCGCCCGCCCCCTCAGCCTGAAAGATGATAAGCTCTGGCTGGTATCCGCCAACGGCTACCCGGAAATATTTGTCCGCACCCGATAGGCTATTTATCCCCCTCTCCCCGCCAGCGTGGAATCCCGGCGTCCAAAGCTAGATTTGGACGGGGTTGGAGCGTCCAAAGCAAGCTTTGGACTCCGGCTCAGCGGGCGGCATCGAGTTGCTGCCACAGCATGGCGAGGGCGACGAGCCGCTTCGTGGCCAATGCCGCGACAGCCGCACGGTTAGATTTGTGCTTCGATAAAGGCCAGCGCCGTTTGCTCGTCCGTTTCAATGGCGATTTCCACGGCGCGTTTGGCGGTTTCCAGCAGGCGTTCGGATTGGGCTTTGAGGGCGAAACTTTGTTGGACTAGGTTGGCGATTTGGGTTTGGGTTTCCATATCTAGCTTAGGAACCAAAATGGATTTTAATGCCGCATGGTTAATTTCTGGCTGCACACCGCCATTGCTATTTTTCTCAATTTGCATTCTTCCGGCTATTGAGCTTAAAAAAAGCGCGAGGAAATAGCTGGTTATCGTCTTGTCTGCAATTCGCAGAATAATCAAATGCGAACTGATTAGCGAATGAACCCATGCTTTTTCCACCACACAAACCACGCCTAAACTGCCAGAGCGGGACATCAACACATCGCCTTCTTGCAATTTGACCTTAGCCATTAGCGACTTGGCAGCGGCGGGTTCAACAAAGACCAGCGATTTTTCATTGATTTGCAGTTGTTTGATGTCGCCAATTCGCAAATAAGGTGTACCAGTTTCGCAATATTCCCTAATCTCCACGCCATTAGTTGGATTGGGGCTTATTTCGCCCAACGTTGCAAAACCGTTTGGATAGCCTCTTATTTTTTCTTCGACTTGTTCGTATTTAGTTTGGTAATGCTCGGCATCTAAACGTCCCGTGGCAAGAAAAGAATCTTCGAAAGATTTAACGTTGACGTTTTCGGTGCTGGGCGAAAAATCAGCCATGCCCAGTGCGTTGAGTAGCAGAGTTTCGGCTTGGGCGTAAAGTGATTGGGATTTATATTGCTTTTCAGTGTAAGTAATGACGATTTCACGAATTTTCTGTTGCAACCCAATCTCGGCAATGTAGATTTGAATATTTTTAACACGCGCTAGAGTCAATTGATATTGGATTGTCAATTCACGTTGCCTAAGCAGTTGGTTAAACCCATATCGGCTTCGCAAAAACACCAAAAGATAATATGGATCAACATTCCTTATGTTTTTTACGCCCAAAACTGTTCTGGATAAAGCAACTAATTCGTGTTCTTCAATGATGCTTGCATAACAAGGAGAACCTACCTTGGTTATGACAAAATCTCCCTTTTTCAATAAATTGATGCCGCCGCTTTCATGGGCAAAAGACAGTGGTATTTTTTCAAATAGTTCGTTCTGTTCATTCGTTATCAAGGGATAGCCAATACAGTCAACGCACCTTATGAAAGGCGTGTCTCCAGATTCATATAGATGGGTGGCCGCTGGATAAAAGGCACTCGCCACAAAATCACCAAACTTATCAAATATTACAGATCCTTTTTGTTCAAGTAGTTCTTGAATATGCAGGCTATCTTTCCAAAAATATTCAGCGTCATAGCGATCTCCTAAATCAACCTTGCTGTACATCACTTCACTAACTTCCAGCCCTTCCAACAAACCCCGATACCGGGTTTCATCGAAAGGGCTTAGTGAAAAAAACTTAAACCCTCTCTTTTGGCAAATTCAATAAACGCCTCAGCAATCCCGTCTTGCGTCAAACCATCATGGTTAAACAAATCATGTTTGACGATTAAATGCCCGTGTTCATCCAATAATGGCGAGCCGTCGGGGTTGCTGACATAAATCTTATCGCCGGAGTTATCTTTGCTGGGTTCCTGCATGGTGGCGAAGAATATCGGGTAGTCGTCCAGCCTTGGGCACAAGTCGCCGAGTCCGGGGTCGTCGTTCCATTTCTGCACGAATAACACGCTGGTTTTGATGCCAGCGTGGGGTTTGAAGACATTGCCGTGCAAACCCACCACAGCAAGAATCCGGCAATGGTCACTGATAAATTCACGGATGTCTTTATCGCTGGAGTTATTGAAACGGCCTTGCGGCAATACCACCGCCATGCGTCCGCCGGGTTTTAAGAAGTTGAGATTGCGCTCGATAAACAGAATATCGCGGCCTACCGTATTCTGATTTTTCACTTTAACTTTTCGGAAAGTACCATCCGCCATTTTGTAGACGGTTTCAGGTTGAACCCGCAAAAACTCTGGAAAGGTAGGCATTCGTCCGCTAATGTCTGTAATATGAGGATTGCCGGGATCAACCGTGGGGATTTTCTCCAAGCTAATACTGCGAGCTAAATCATATTTAGCCAGAATGCGGGTTTCTTTGATGTCACCGGCAAATGGCGGGTTTGCCATCAGTATATCAAAGCCAAAGTCGCGGTTGTTTTTTTTGTCGTTGCGTAAGTTGCTAAATCTAAACCAGCCTTGCGAGTAAGTTCTAAGCCAGTCTTCGTCTTTGGTTTTCTCGTCCCAACGGTCATAGTCCAAGGTATTCAGGTGGAGGACGTTGGTTTGTCCGTCGCCCGCAATCAGGTTAAGCGTTCTGCCGACGCGCACAGCTTTTTCGTCAAAGTCGATGGCAAACACTTTTTGCTGTACATAATCGGCGCAGCGGGCGGGTTTTTGTTCCAGCGTGAACAAGTGGCTTTTGTCTAAGCCTGCTTCTTTCATAATATGTTCCCAGACATGGAAAATGCCATGCACGGGAAAGCCGCAACTGCCGGCGGCGGTGTCGATCAGGGTTTCATAGACTTTGGGGTTGAGCATTTTCACGCACATATCAATGACGTAGCGCGGCGTGAAATACTGGCCTTTTTCGCCTTTGCTGGATTTGTTGATGAGGTATTCAAAGGCTTCATCCACCACATCCAAGTTGGAGTTGAATAGTTTCACGCCTTCAAGCGAGGCGACGCAGACGGCTAAATGGCTGGGGGTCAGTTGCAGCTTGGCGTCGGCGCTGAATACCCCTTCCCACTTCGTTTTTGCTTGGTCAAACAGGTTTTGGATTTTAGTTTTGAGTTCGGTTTCGGTGTCGCCGTAGTTGCGGAATGTCAAATGGCGCTTGTTGTCGCGCCCGCCTTCCATTTCGTCATAGAGCTTGGTGAATATCAGTTTGAACATTTCTTCAAACACGTCCACGCCCGCATTCGCCAATACTTCGTCTTCCATTTCCAGAATCAAATCTTTCAGCGATTTTTTCTCGTTGACCAGTTTGTCGTGTTTGATGAGGTCGGCGATTGTCCAGCGTTCCGACAAAATGTCGGAGAGTTTTTCGCTCGCTTTCGGCAGCGCAGGAATGTCTTCAAAGTAATTGGGGTCTTTGCGCTGGTAGTAAGAAATGGCGTCGCCATTCGTCCAGACCGCGATAGGTGCGCCAGTGGCGTTGCAATAACTTTTAAGCTGTTCTTTGCCGTCTTTGAGTTTGGGCTTTTTCAGTTCCACCAAAATATACGGCACGGTGGGACGGTCTTTGTCGAACACGCAGATATCAGCGCGTTTGGTTTCACGCCCGAATGTCACTTCGTATTCGACGGCAATACGGCTGGCGGGATAGCCTAGCTCATGTATCAACACGCTCAGGTAAAGCTGGCGGATGGCTTCTTCCGGCGTCAGTTTGATTTCTTTGTTGCGCACTAGGCAGATGACGTAAGGCGTGGCTTTGCCGCGCACGTCTTTGACGCTGACGCGCTGTTCCAAAGCTTGGATTTGCGCGGGGCTGAATTGGGACAGTTTGTAGTTGGAATCTTTGAGAATTTCGGCAAGTGTCATGGTGTGTTGATGCTTTTGTTTAAGCCTATGATGTTGCGCGGTCGGCGTCGCCCTTTGACTGAGTCGCCACGGGGGAGGCGTGGCTCCCTCAGAATAGCAGGTCGGTGGCCGCCGGGGGCGTCGCCACTGTAACGGAAGCGGGCGGCGGGTGTCTAGGCGGGAGCGCTGGCATCCCTGCCGGTCAAGCAAACGTCGGCAAGAATGCCGGCGCTACGGTGGTGACGCCTCCCGCCGCCAATGCCCCGACTTGCCGCCTTCCTTTTCCAGCAGCCGCACGCCCTGGATGCACATACCGCGATCCACCGCCTTGCACATGTCGTAAATCGTCAGCAGGGCGACTTGCACGGCGGTCAGGGTTTCCATTTCCACGCCGGTCGGCGCGACGGTTTTCGCCGTCACCTCGCAGCGCACCCGGCTGTGTTCAGGCTGCGGCGTCAGTTGCACCTCGACATGGGTCAGCGGGATGGGGTGGCACAACGGGATTAGGTGCGCCGTGTGCTTGCTGGCGATGATGCCGGCGATGCGGGCGATGCCCAGCACGTCGCCTTTGCTGAAGCCGCCTTGCTGGATTAGCTGCAAGGTTTGCGGCCGCATTTCGATATAGCCTTCGGCCCGCGCGCTGCGTTGCGAGGCGGGCTTGGCGCCGACATCGACCATATGGGCCTCGCCGGCGTCGTTGAAATGAGTCAATGCGTTCATTTTGTTTTCGCCTGTGGTTTGGGGATGCCGGTTTGGCATCAGTCTTTATGACATTATAATCATGCGCCCAAGCGCTTAAGCCTGCGCATTCGGGCAATTGTCCTTTTTGGCAAATGCCCAGCCCTTCAAGCCCAGCGGACACTGTCGCAAGCCATGCATTACCTGCCTAGGGATTTTCTCGAAACCGCCGAAGGGCTGCTGTTCGCCGTCGTCGATGGCCTGCCGGAGGATGGCAAGGTGTTGTCCTTCCTGCGCTACGGCGCGGCGGGCAAGCTGTCCACCGACGCCGCCAACGCGCTGCTGCGCGGCAACCACCCGGCTTACCTGCACCATTCCAAGCGCCTTGACGCCCGTTTGCATGCTGTCCCCATCGTCAAAGTCCTGCGCCACCATCGGCCTAGGGCCAGGGTGCGCGAACTGCTGGCGGCCGGGGCGGCGGACGCCATCGAGGCCAAGCTGCTGCGCCTGCTCGGTCTGTTGCAAGACGCCGACTTGCCGCTGGATGCGGTCGGCGTCACCGGCTCAGTGCTGGTCGGGCGGCAGACGTCGGCGTCGGATTTGGATCTGGTGGTTTACGGGCGTGAGCATTTTTTTAACGCCAGAGCCATCGTGCGCCGCTTGACCGATGCCAGGGAATTGCAAAGCCTGAGTGAGGCGGACTGGCGCGAGGCGCACCGGCGGCGCGGCGGTGAACTAAGCTTGGCGGAGTTTCTGTGCCACGAGCGGCGCAAAGGCAATAAAGGCGTCATTGATGGCACGAAGTTCGACCTTGCGCTGATTGTCGAAAACGCCGAGCCGGAGCCGCCCGCCGTCTGGCGCAAAGCCGGCAAGGCGCTGCTCCGCGCCAAAGTGCTGGACGACCGCCGCAGCTTCGACCAGCCCGCCCGCTATGCCATCGGCCATTCGACTATCGGCGAAGTGCTGTGCTTTACCCATACTTATGTCGGTCAAGCTGTGGCCGGCGAAATGATCGAGGCGGCGGGCATTGTGGAATGTGCGGACGACGGCCGGCAACGCCTGATTGTCGGTTCCAGCCGCGAGGCTTGGGGCGAGTATATCCGGGTATTGGACAATATCGCGCATTCAGCCTTGCCAACGTATGGAAGTTTTGAATAGATCCCCTCGCCACGTGGGGAGAAGGTTAGGGTGAGGGGCAAACTGTTGGTTTTTATGACCCTCACCCCAACCCTCCCCCTGCGAGGGGGAGGGAGCAAAGAATTAATCAGAGCTTCCCTAAAATTCTTGCGGATAAAACTTGCATGTTCGGCATCACATTCGTCAAATTCCAACCCAATATGTACGCGCTGAAATACCAGCGCGGGGCGGTCGTCAGCGAAGGCTTGGGGCTGTCGTTTTTCTATTACACGCCGACGACTTCTCTCGTTGCCGTGCCGATCAGCAGTTTGGAGTCGCCGTTTATCTTTGAGGAAAGCAGCAAGGATTTCCAAACCCTGACCATCCAAGGCCAAGCCACATTCCGTGTCAGCGATGTCAAAAAGATTTCCGCTTTGTTGAATTATACGCTGGACAATTCCGGCAAGAAATATGTGTCGGACGACCCGGAAAAACTGCCGCAGCGGATTATCGACATCATCCATGTGCTGGTCAAAAAAGAAATCAGCCGCCTGAGCTTAAAGCAAGCTTTGGCGGCGACCGAAGAACTGACGCGGGTCGTCAACGAAGCCATCCAAACCCAGCGCGAAATCCTGTCCCTAGGCGTGGAAGTGCTAGGCGTTTCGATCTTGGCGATACTGCCGACCAAAGAGACGGCGCGGGCCTTGGAGGCCGAAGCCCGCGAGCAGATACTCAAAGAAGCCGACGATGCGATTTATGCCCGCCGCAATGCCGCTGTCGAGCAGGAGCGGGTTATCAAAGAAAACGAATTAAACACCGCCATCGCCGTCGAGCGC
>JBJSYU010000600.1:0-4574 GCA_046089945.1 Candidatus Methylumidiphilus sp. | reverse complement strand
ATTTTAAAACCCTCACCCCGCCCCTCCCCTTGCGAGAGGGAGGGAATTTTAAGACTTAAACCAGCGCTTCATTTTGATAGTCGGCGGGGAACGGCGGCGCCCTCTAGGCACACGCCGCCCAGCCCGCAAACCAGCCGCTATTTTGCACCGCTTTGCCCAATCCGCAAAGCCATCAACCGCCTAAGGTAATGCGACCCCCCTCGCCTGCGGCGGCATCCCGACGAACATCGATATCCACAAAGCGCCGAATCACCTCGGCATTGGTCGCCGCATGCGGCGTCCACGCCGAAACCGTGAACGAACCACCGCCGGCCAAGGCCATGGGCAGCAACAACTGGTCGGCCAAATGCGGCCCGACCGCCGCCCCCGACGCCAGATAGCGCCGCGCCGCCTCGACCAGCCGCTCGGCCACCGTCTCCGCCGCCACGCCTTTTTCGCCGAAGCCTGAAAACACCTCCGTCACCTGCGCCTGCTCCAGCGTCAGCAGCAACGCATTGCCCGGGCCCTGGTCGTGCGGCAGGCCGCGCAGCCGCAGCTGCGCCTCGCCAAAACCCATGCGCTTCCCCACCGTTTCCAGCTCGCGCCGGGCAATGTGCATGGGCAGCGCCGCAATCAGGCACTCGGCATAGGCCGCCAGCCGCTCGCCGCGTTCGGCCAGATGCAAAGGCCGCAACGCCGACGGCTCAATCTGCGCGTTGAACTCGCCGCCGCCGGCCGGATAAAAGCCGCAACGCGCCAAATCCAGCGACACGACAGCCCCCATCCGCCGCAACAGCGGCAAAAAAGCGCGTTCCAGAAAATGGAACGGCGGCGACAGCGGATTGTGCGTGCCGCCGCGCAGCAGCACGCGGCTAGGCCCGTCGGCCTGCAACAAGGCCGGCAGCACGGTTTGCAACACCAAAGTGCAACTGCCCGCCGTGCCGATGGCAAACTTGTAATCGCCGCCGCGCACCCGGCCCGGCCTAAAGCTAAGCGCCTGCGAACCGGCATGCCCGCCCTCGACCGCCGCCCCGCAAATCTCCGCCGCCGCCAGCACCGCCGTTAAATGTTGGCGCATCAAACCCGGCGACTTGCGCTTGGCACGGATATTGATAATCCGAAACGGCCGGCCGCTGCACATCGACAACGACAACGCCGTCCGCAATATCTGCCCGCCGCCCTCGCCTTCTGAACCGTCCAATTCCAACACAGTATTCATTCACTCCCCACAAAACAAAAATTTCCATCGGAGCGCCGGCATCCTGCCGGCCAAAGTTTAGGAATGCCCTAAACGCTGGCAAGGATGCCGCCGCTACGTCTTGCCTCATCCCTTCACACAAACCACCTGCTTCAAGGTATGCACAATCTCCACCAAATCCGCCTGCGCCCGCATCACCGCGTCAATATCCTTATAGGCCAAGGGTATCTCATCGATGACCGACGCATCCTTGCGGCATTCCACGCCCTCCGTCGCCTGCTTTTGGTCATCCACGGTAAAGCGCCGCTTCGCCTCCGAACGCGACATCACCCGCCCGGCGCCATGGCTGCACGAGCAAAACGACTGCTCCTCGCCCTTGCCGCGCACAATATACGACCGTGCGCCCATTGACCCAGGGATAATCCCCAATTCGCCTAGTCGCGCCGACACCGCGCCCTTGCGCGTGACCCAGATATTCTTGCCAAAATGGTTTTCGCGCTGCACATAATTGTGGTGGCAATTCACCGCCTCGACTTCCGCGACAAACGGTTTAGCCATGATACCACGCACCGCCTCGACGACATTGCGCATCATCAAGGCGCGGTTATGCCGGGCATAATCCTGCGCCCAACCCACCGCCTGCACATAATCGTCAAAATGCTCGGTCTGCTGCGGAAAATACGCCAAGTCCGTGTCGGGCATATTGATGAAATAGCGCCGCATATCCTGCTTCGCCAGCTCAATAAACAAGCAGCCTATCGCATTGCCAACGCCACGTGAACCGGAGTGCAGCATAAACCACACCTGCTCCGCTTCGTCCAAGCACACCTCGATAAAATGGTTGCCAGTTCCCAAGGTTCCCAAATGCTTATGGTTGTTGGTGTTCTTGAGTTTGGGGTATTTGTCGGTGATGAGTTTAAACCCCGCCTCCAATTCCGCCCACGCCGCATCGACCACCGGCGGCGGGTTTGTCCACGCCCCGACATCCCGCGTCCCCGGCGTGCGCCCATGCGGCACCGCCTTTTCAATCGCCGACCGCCAAGCCGACAAATTATCCGGCAAATCGGCGGCGGTCAACGAAGTTTTCGCCGCGATCATACCGCAACCTATATCCACGCCCACCGCCGCCGGGATAATCGCCCCCAGCGTCGGAATCACGCTGCCTATCGTCGAGCCTTTGCCGACATGCACATCCGGCATCACCGCCAAATGGCTGAAAATGAACGGCAATTGCGCGGTGCGCAGCAATTGCTTCTTGGCGTCCTCCTCCACCGGCACGCCCTGCGTCCACATTTTGATATGCCGACCGTGATCCGGCTGGATGACTTCGTAATTTTCCGGCATCATAAGTATCTCCTCACAAACATAAACGCTAAAAAAGGGCAGTGACAAAAGATGATGAAAGTTTTTGCTGAGCTACCGGCGCGAACGCCGACTAGGGCTTGAACCTAGGACACACGGAGCGGACTCCGCTGCTCTACCGATGTAATTCCATCCGGCATTCACTGCTGAAAAAAGAAGGCGACAAGAGTCGGTGAAACATCGGGACTCTACCACTGAGCTACAGCCCCATGGTTGGCGGGACTGGCGGGATTCGAACCCGCGACAACCGGCTTAGTAGGCATGTAGTTCCACCTGCATTCGCCCAAAAACTATATACCACTCGTTCCCACGCTCCGCGTGGGAATGCCGCCTTGGCCGCTCTGCGGCCCGTTATGCGACGCAGAGCGTCGCTAAAAAAGGATGGAACTGCCCCGGCAAGGGATTAGTGTGATACTTGGGGTTTCAAGTCGATGTAATCACACAGGCATCCGGGGCAGCCCCAATTCACAAAACCGTTTCCTCAATCACGCCGACCCAATGCGCCGCATCCATTTGTCCAGCGGCGAAGGACGCAATCACATTGAACACCTCGTCGGAAAAACCCCCGACATTCAATATGTCCGCCCGTTCCATTGCCTGCGTCGTGGCATACGGCTGAATATCCACGCACACCAAGCGGGCGTCCGGGTTGCGCTGCTTAAACGCCGACCATTCGCGCATCGTCGCCGTGCCGCGTCCGCCGCCGGCATCCATCCACGACTCATTGTCCGAGACAAACACCACCAGATCGGCCTGCGCCCGCTCGCGGTTCAATTGCGCCAGCGGGGCGCTGCAATTCGTGCCGCCGCCGCCGATGGCCGCGAGTTTCTGCGCGTTGGTCAACACCGTGTCGCGGGGATTCAACTCCACTGCCACCACTTTGTTTTCAAACGGCAACACCTGCGTCTGCCGGTTTTTGCGCAACAGCGCGGCCGACACCAAAGCCGCGACATCGATGCAGCGCACCGCCGACGTCGCCGAACCGCGAAAACCCGACACCGGCGACGACATCGACCCGGACACGTCCGGGCAGACCACCACCCGCCCCGGCAAGGCCGGCACATTCTCCAGCGCAATATCCAACGCCGTTTGCAGCGCCTCGCGCACGGCTTCCGGCAACTGCGCCCCAGCGGCCTTGTAGGCGCTCAACAACTGATAAGGAAACACCCGCGCTTTGGCGATGGCGTTGGCGTCCGCCAGTTTCCGCGCTATCGCCTGCTCCATGCCCGCCACGCCAAACACGCCATGGCGCTGGAACGTGTTCAAATTCATCCGCACCATCTGCCAGCCGCCTTGCCGGGCGATCTGCGCCCATTGCGCTGTGTCCAGCGGCAAGGCCGTCAACATCTGGAACGGCACGGCCGGCAACGTCGGCGTGTCGCCGCGCTTGAACGCCTAAAACGCCGCCGTCAACGGCGGCAGCGCCGCCGCCTCATACGGCTTGCCGATCAGCCAAGCGAAAAACGCCTCGCGCCACGGCTCGGCCGGCTTCGGATGCACCATCTTCACCACATCCGCCAGCGACGGCGCGTTGCCGACGGCGGCGTTCAACAAATCCTTCTCCGCCGCCGTGTTCAGCCAATGCTGCACCAGCTTTTTCGGCCGCGTGCCCAGCGACTTCCGGCCCACCGCGCCGCTGCGCAAAATTTGCACAAAGTTGCGCAACATCTTGCCGTTGCCGATCACGCGCTCAAACACCTGCGGCAAAAACGCCTGCCCGCGCACCGTCATCGCCGCCGCCAGCAAGGCCGGCGTGTCCTTCATATGGCCGCGCTCGCGGCAATACACCGCCGTCTTGGCGTCAAAGCGCGGGTCAACCTGCTGGCACAAGGCAAGGATCGTCTGCAACTGTGCCTCCGCCCCGGCATAGTAAGTCGCGTTTAAGCAGCCGGTGGCGGCATATTGCGCCAGCGTGTGCTTCGGGCTAAACGCATAAGCCGGCGCCTTGTGGTGGTTCGCCGCCAAAGCCTGCGGCACCTGCTGGCCGCGCCAGCCCTTGAACAATTGTAAGTTAGCCATCTCGCCCTCCCTTGTG
>JBJSYU010000599.1:0-9969 GCA_046089945.1 Candidatus Methylumidiphilus sp. | reverse complement strand
TCGAAGGCGGCGGAAATGCTGGAGATCACCCGGCCCACCCTGTACGCGCTGCTGACCAAATTCAACCTGAAACTTTAGACCTAAATAAAATGATCAATTTAAACTTGGAGGCCGTGTGAAAATCTTTACTAAAGTATTTTTGTTGCTGATGTTGGCGTCAAATGGGCAGGATATTGCGTTCGCAGCGGGGGACGCCCCCCTGCAACAGGCCAGGCTGGCCATGGACAAAGGCCAAATCAAGGCGGCCGTCATTGAACTGAAGAACCTGCTGCAACAGTCCCCGGACAACGCCGACGCGCGCGCGCTGTTGGGCGAGGCTTATCTCAAGCTGGGGGACGGCGCATCGGCGGTCAAGGAACTGGAAAAGGCAAGGGATCTCAATTTGCCCAAAGCGCAATGGGTCGCTTCCCTGGCCCAGGCCTACTTGCTGGCCAACCAAGGTAAAACCCTGCTGGAGAAGCTGCCGCCCGACCCGCAATTGTCGGCGCCGGTCAACGCCAAACTGCTGGCGCTGCGGGGTATCGCGCAACTGGCCCTGCCGGACGGTGCCGACAAGGCGCGGGAAAGCTTCAATGCTGCCTTACAGGCCGACGCCAACGCCGAGGATGCGCTGCTGGGGCTGGCGATGCTCGAGCTGGGCCGCCAGCAATACAAGCCCGCCGCCGACTATGCCGCGCAAGCCACCGCCAAAGCGCCCAAAAACAGCCAAGCCTGGCTGTTGCTGGGCGAAATCAAGCGTAGCGCCGGAGATTTGCCGGGTGCCCTGGACGCCTTCACCCGCGCCGTTGACTTGAATCCGAACAACCCCAAAGCCCGCCTGGGCCGCGCCGCCACCTACATCGCCACGGGAAAGCTGGCGGAAGCCCGGCAGGACGCCGACATGGTGATCAAGGCGGCGCCGGAACTGCCGATGGCTTTGTACACCCTGGGCGTCATCGAATTCCAATCGAACAAACTGGACGAGGCCAAGGAATTGCTGTCCAAAGTCAACAGCCGCGCGCCCGACCACTTGCCGACCGCATACCTGCTTGGCGCCATCGCCTACCAAAAAAACGAGCTTGAACAGTCCGAGTACTTCCTGTCCAAAGTGGTCACTATGTCGCCCGACAACCTGCCGGCGACCAAACTGCTGGCGGCGACGCGCCTTAAGCGCGGGAACGCCGAAGAGGCCATCAAACTGCTGAAGCCATGGGCGGAAAAGGAACAGAAGGACGCCCAACTGTTTGCCATCTTGGGCAGCGCCTACCTGAAAACCAAGCAGTACGACCAAGGCATCAGCTATCTCGGCAAGGCGGCGGAGCTGGCCCCGGACATTGCCTCGGTGCGGGCGGAACTGGGCCTGGGCAAAATCGCCGCAGGCAAGATGGACCAGGGCGTGGACGACCTGAAATCCGCCGTCGGCATCGACCCCAACCTGATGGAGGTGGACGCGACCATTGTGCTGGCCATGATCCAGCAAAAAAAATTCGACGAGGCCATCGCCGAGGCGACCAAGCTGAAGGCCAAACGCAAGGGCGACCCGCTGGCGGACAACCTGCTGGGGGCGGCTTACATGTCCAAAGGTGACGTGGAGCACGCCCGCCAGAGCTGGCAAAGCGCACTGGCGATCAAGCCGGATTACACCCCCGCAAACCTGAACCTGGCCAAGCTGGCCATGAGCCAGAGCAAATCCGAAGAGGCCGCGAAAGAGTACGACAGTGTGCTCAAGCGTGACCCGAAAAACCTCCAGGCACTGATCGGCTTGGCACAAGTCGCCGAACTGGGCAAAAACTACGAGAAGATGGCCAGCCTGTTGGAAGACGCCAAGCAAAAAAACCCAAAGGAACTGCTGCCTGCGCTAATGCTGACCCGATATTACCTGTCCCTGGGCAACGGCAGCCAAGCCTTAAGCATCGCCAACGACGCGGCCGACAACAACCCGGACAATCCTGCCGCCTTGCAGAACCTTGGGGCGGCGCAAATGGGCGCGAACCAAGTATCCAACGCCGTGGCCACCTTCAAGCAACTGGTCGGCAAGCTGCCCGACAACCCCGAAGCCCGCCACCAGCTCGCCCAGGCCTATTTCAAATTCGGCGACAAAGCCGCCGCGCTCAAGGAATGGGATGAGACGCTCAAGCGGGCGCCTGAATACGTCCCCGCGATGCTGGCCAAAGCCGAGTTCGCCATGCAAGACAAGCGCTATGCCGAGGTCATGAAGATCGCCGACACGATCAAGGCCAAATACCCCAAATCTCCGCTAGGCTACCAGCTGGAGGGGGACACCCAAGTCGCCCAAAAGCAGCATGAAAAAGCCATACAGGCCTATGACAAGGCCTACCAGATTGCGCCCAGCTCGTATTTGGCCCGCCGCTTGTCCGTCTCCCGCCGCGACTTGCACCAAGACCAAGCCGCCTTGGACGGGCTGAAACAATGGCTGGACAAATCCCCACAAGACGCCGAAGCCTGGGGCGTGCTGGCGTCGGTGCTGCAAGAAACCGGAAAACCCAAAGAGGCGGCGGCGGCGTTCGAGAAGGCCTATGCCGTCCACCCTGAAAACTTGGCGCTGCAAAACAACCTGGCTTGGCTTTATCAGGAGCTAGGCGACAAACGGGCGCTGAGCTTTGCGGAAAAGCTTGCCCAAGCCCCAGGCATCGACAACAAGGCGGAGATCCTCGACACGGTCGGCTGGGTCTTCCTGCACAACGGCAAAGAGGATAAAGGGCTGGTCTTGTTGCAGCAGGCCACCCTGCAAGAGTCGCAGAACCCCCACATCCGTTTCCATTTGGCCACCGCGTTTGCCAAAACCGGCAAAAAGGACGAGGCTAAAAAGGAGCTGGAGCGTTTGCTCAAAGAAAACACGCCGTTTCCCGACCGGCAGAAAGCGGTGGACATGCTCAAGGGACTGTAGGCATCAAGGACGCGGTTTGCCCGTCCGCCTCGCCACAAAATGCGCTGGTCAGGCGCAAGGCTCGGCGGTCGGGCGAATCGTCGCTTTCATGTGGGCAGGGGAGTTGATAGAATTCGGGCAAGGTCGGCGTGTCCGCCCGGCTTGGCAAAGGCCAAAGAACTTCAAACAACCCAGAAATTTATGGCAAGCTTCGACGAAAACGGCAACCCACACCAGCACATTTCCAAGCAGTATGACCACGAGTTGTTGGATATCCGCAGCCGGGTGCTGGCCTTGGGGGGCGTGGTCGAAGAACAAATCGAGGCGGCCGTCAAGGCGCTGGTCGAGCGCGACGCGGAACTGGCGCAACGCGTGATTGACGACGACTACAAGGTCAACTCCATGGAAGTCTCCATTGACGACGAATGCACGCAGATTCTGGCGTTGCGGCAACCGACCGCGCGCGACTTGCGGCTGGTCGTCGGCGTCATCAAGACCATCACCGACTTGGAGCGCATCGGCGACGAGGCCAAGCGCATCGCCCGCCACGCCATCGACTTGGCCTCCCATTACCCGCGCAGAAACCAGCTGACCGAGCTGGAGCAGTTGTCCACGCATGTGCGCAGCCTGCTGCGGGACGCGCTCGACGCCTTCGCCCGCATGGACGTGGACGCGGCGCTGCGGGTCGCGCACGAAGACCAGCGCGTTGACAAGGAATATGAAAGCATCATGCGCCAGCAGATCACCTACATGATGGAAGATCCCCGGTCGGTTCTCGTCAGCCTGGACATCATGTGGTCGGCGCGCTCTCTGGAGCGCATTGGCGACCGCTCCTGCAACATTTGCGAGTATGTCATTTATTATGCCAAGGGCAAAAACGTCCGCCATTTCAGCCTTGAACAAGTCGAGAAAGCCCTTCAGGATGGCTAAGGCTGAGCAATCCCTTAAGGCAGAGGCGCGGGATTCCGCCGCGCTGGCCGCAGTCCTGAGCGGCGCGCAGGCGCAAAGGCGCACCTACCCTAACCGTTTTTCCCCCACATGACATCCAATCCCCACCTCCCCACACTGCCTTTTTGCCCATGAATCGCCTCAGACTTGTCAGCATCTGCCTACTGGCGACACTCGCGGCGCCTGCGGCTTGGACGGCTTCATCGTTCGTCGTCAGAGACATCCGCGTCGAAGGCTTGCAGCGCATCTCGGCGGGCACGGTGTTCAACTACCTGCCGGTCAGGGTGGGGGACAGCTTTGGCGAGGAAGACTCCGCCGCCCTCATCAAGGCGCTGTTCAAGACCGGATTCTTCAAGGATGTCCGGGTGGGGCGCGAGCGCGACACACTGCTCGTCAGCGTGGAGGAGCGCCCGTCGATTGCCAGCGTGAAAATCGACGGCAACAAGGACATCAGCGCGGACGACCTGAACAAGGCACTGAAAAACGTCGGGCTGGCCGAAGGCCGCATGTTCGACCGGCAGATATTGGACAAGGTCGAGCAAGAGCTGCGCCGCCAGTATTACAGCCGGGGCAAATACGGCCTGAAACTCGACACCGAGGTCAAAGAGATGTCGCGCAACCGGGTCGCCATCACGCTGAAGATCACCGAAGGCAAGGTCGCCAAAATCAAGCAGATCAACATCGTCGGCAACCAGTCCTTCGAAGACGCCGAACTGCTAAAGGTGTTCGAGCTTAGCACCTCAAACTTGCTGTCGTTCTACACCAAGAACGACCAGTACTCCAAACAAAAGCTCGGCGCCGACTTGGAGCGCCTGCGCTCTTATTATATGGATCGGGGCTACATCAATTTCGACATCGAGTCCACCCAAGTGTCGATCACCCCAAACAAGAAAGAAATCTACATCACCATCAACGTCAAGGAAGGCGATGTTTTCACGGTCAACGCAGTCAAACTGACCGGCAAGACCATTGTGCCGCCGGAAGAACTCGTGCCGCTGGTGCAGATCGGCCCCTCCGACATTTTCTCGCGCAAGCTGGCGACGGAAACCTCCAAGGCCATCCAAGACCGTTTAGGCGACGACGGCTATATTTTCTCCAACGTCAACATGGTGCCCGACATCGACACGGAGAAGCGGACGGTCAACATCACCTTTTTCGTGGATCCAGGCAAACAGGTCTATGTGCGCCGCATCAACATGCAGGGCAACACCAAGACCCGCGACGAAGTGCTGCGCCGGGAAATGCGCCAAATGGAAGCGGCCTGGGCCTCGACGACCAAGATACAGCGCTCCAAGACCCGCCTGGAGCGCCTGGGCTATTTCCAAGACGTGAACGTGGAAACCCCCGCCGTGCCCGGCACCGCCGACCAGATCGACGTCAACTACACGGTGACCGAGAAAGCCTCCGGCAGCCTCAACGCCGGCGTGGGTTATTCGCAGGTGCAAGGCATCATCTTCAACGCCAGCGTGACCCAAGACAACGTCTTCGGCTCCGGCAAGCGGGTCAGCTTCACCTTCAACAACAGCGCCGTCAACACCATCTACAACTTAGGCTACTCCAACCCCTACGCCACGCTCGACGGCATCAGCAGCGGCTGGAACATCAACTACCGCTCCACCAACGCCTTCCAGGCCAACCTCGCCAACTACACCAGCGACGTCTTTTCGACCGGCGTGAACTGGGGCTTTCCGCTGAGCGAATACAGCAGCTTCCGCCTGAACCTGGACTACGAGTACACCAAACTGAAGGCTTCGACCACTTCCGGGTACTGCGTCAACAACCCCAGCATCGTGGTGTATTCCCGCTCGGAATGCCTCGTGCCATCGGACTTCGTCATCCAATCCTTCGGCAGCGCCAAGCAGATCAACGACTTCATCGCCGCCAACGGCGACAAGTTCAACACCTTCTCAGTGGGCATGGGCTTCGTCCACGACACCTTGAACCGGGCGGTCTTCGCCAACAGCGGCGGCTCGCAGACCCTCTCGGTGCTGGCCACCATGCCGTTCAGCGACATCACCTACTACAAGGCCAGCGTCAACGCGGTGCAGTATTTCCCCATCGCCAAAGACCTGACGCTGATGCTGAGAGGCGACATCGCCTACGGCGGCGCCTATGGCAGCACCGAGGGCGGGCTGCCGTTCTTCGAGCATTATTTCGCCGGTGGCCCGCTGTCGGTGCGCGGCTTCATGGCCAACACGCTAGGCCCTAGGGACACCCCCACGCTGGAGGCCACGCTGAGCGGCCAAATCCCCCGTCCATTCGGCGGCTCGAGCAAGATGATCGGGACGGCGGAACTGTTGTTCCCCGTGCCGTTCATGGCGGACAACAAAAGCATCCGGCTCGGCGCGTTCTTCGACGCCGGCAACGTGTTCCAGAACGGCTACGATTTCGGCCAATTGCGCTACTCGACCGGGCTTTCCGCAAAATGGCTGTCGCCCTTCGGCGCGTTGACGTTCAGCATCGCCCAGCCGCTTAACGCGAAGACGGAAAACTATGGGCAAACCATTTATTACAACGCCAATGGCACGCCTATCATCATCAACGGAGCGCCTTACAACGCCAACGGAACGCCAGTCGCCGACCAACTGCAGCGCTTCCAGTTCTCCTTCGGGCAAGGATTTTGAGCGCCGCCGCACAAGCGGCTTGGGCAATTTTTCGTCCGCCGAGTGCGGTTCTTGTATAATGGCGCCAGCCACCGGGACGAAAGCCGCGCCGCCGCTCAGCGAACGCCCCCTGAAAGAACATATTGCCAAGCTGCGCCGCTTGCGCCTAGTTATTCAACCTTTTGATTTGGAGTGAGTCTGAATATGTCAAAATTGAGCCTGTGGTGTGTGCTGCTGGGTTTTCTCGCGGTCTTGAACATGCCTTCCGTCGGCGCCGAACCGTCGTCGGACTCCGACACGGCCGGTGGCGCGGCGCTGAAAATCGGCGTCGTCAATGTCATGTCCCTGATCGAAAAATCCTCGCAAGGCGAACAAGCCCGGAAAACCATGGAGCGGGAATTCAAGCCGCGCGAAACTAAGCTCAACGGCGAAAAAGAGGAAATCACTAAAATGCGTGACCGCCTCGCCAAGGACGCCGAAACCATGAGCGAGGACGAGCAAAAGAAACAGACCAAAGAACTGCTGAAGCGCATCGACGAAGTTCGCGGCGTGGAAGAAAAGCTGCGGCGCGACTTCAACGAGACACGCAACGAGGAAATGGCCAAGCTGCAAAAGTCCATCAGCGAAGCCATCGAATCGCTGGCGCGCGAAGAACACTTTGACCTGATACTGTCCTCCGAAGGCGTGCCCTTCGCCGCCGAGGCGATCAATGTCACCGCCAAAGTCGCCAGCCGCCTGGAAAACGGCGCCGCCCGCGCCTCCGCCAAACCGCCTAAGAAATAACTTAAGGCCATCCGCCGTCCGCTTAGCCTAAAACCCTTAAGGAAAACCGCATTGGATATTCAACAAATAAAGGAATACCTGCCACACCGCTATCCGTTTCTGTTGGTTGACCGCGTCCTCGAATGCGAACCGGGGAAACGGCTGCTGGGCATCAAAAACGTGACCTTCAACGAGCCGTTCTTTCAAGGCCACTTTCCTGAACTGCCGATCATGCCGGGCGTCCTCATCATTGAGGCGATGGCGCAGACCACCGGGCTGCTGGCCGGCAACTCCGCGCCGGATGTGCTGGGCAAAGGCAAAACCTACTATCTGGTAGGTCTGGACAAAGTCCGCTTCAAGCGCCCCGTCGTGCCCGGCGACCAACTCCGCCTGGAGGCCTGCTATCTGCGCCACAAGCGCAACATCTGGGCATTCCAATGCCGCGCCGAGGTGGAAGGCGAACTGGTCGCCAGCGCCGAAATCATGTGCGCCGCCGCGGAGCAAAGTTCTTGATTCATTCGACAGCGATCATCGACCCAACGGCCGTATTGGCCGACGGCGTGAGCGTGGGGCCTTACAGCATCATCGGCCCGGACGTGGAAATCGGCGCCGGCACTTCCATAGGCTCCCATGTGGTCGTCAAAGGCACCACCCGCATTGGCAAAAACAACCGGATATTCCAGTTTGCCTCGGTGGGTGAAGACACCCAAGACATGAAATACCAAGGCGAGCCGACCCGGCTGGAAATTGGCGACCACAACATCATCCGCGAATTCTGTACCCTGCACCGGGGCACCGTCCAAGACAAGGCGCTGACCAAAATCGGCGACCGCAACCTGCTGATGGCCTACTGCCATGTCGCCCACGACTGCATCGTCGGAAGCCATGTCATCATGGCCAACGCCGCCTCCATCGCCGGGCATGTCTTGGTCGAAGATTACGCCATCTTGGGCGGCTTTTCCCTAGTCCACCAGTTCTGCAAAATCGGCAAATACAGCTTCGCGGCGATGGGCAGCGTCATTTCCCGCGATGTCCCCCCCTACATCCTGGTCGGCGGACAGCCGACCAAGCCGCACGGCATCAACAGCGTCGGCCTGGAACGGCAAGGCTTCAGCCAAGACAGCATCCGCCAGATCAAAAAGCCTACAAGATCGTCTTCAAATCCGGCCTGAAGCTGGAAGACGCCATCGCCGCCTTGGATGAAATGGCCGCAGAGACTGCCGAAATCCAATGTCTGGCCGAATTCCTCAGACAGACCCAGCGCAGCATCCTGCGCTGATGGCGGCAGGCGGGCATGGCCTGCTGACGGTCGGCATCGACGAAGTGGGCCGGGGCTGTCTGGTCGGCGCGGTGGTCGCCGCCGCCGTGATCCTCAACCCAAACAAGCCGATCAGTGGACTGGCCGACTCCAAAAAATTAACCGCCGCCCGCCGCGAAGAACTGAAAGCGGCCATCCAAGAACAAGCGCTGGCCTGGGCCATAGGCCGCGCCGAACCGAGTGAAATCGACCGCATCAACATCCTGCAAGCCTCCCTGTTGGGGATGCGCCGCGCCTGCGCCGCGTTAAGCATAGCGCCTGAATGGGCGCAAGTGGACGGCAACCACTATCCCGCCGGCCTGCCCTGCCCCGGCGTAGCCATCATCAAAGGCGACCAAAGCGTCGCCGCGATTTCAGCGGCGTCGATCCTTGCCAAAGTCGCCCGCGACGCCGAAATGGCCATCCTCGACGCGCTGTATCCGGGCTACCAATTCGCCGTCCACAAAGGCTACCCGACAGCCTTGCACAAAGCCAAGCTCGCCGAACTCGGCCCCACGCCCGCGCACCGCATGAGCTACGCGCCAGTCGCCTGGGCCGCTTCCCGTTATTCCCCTCCCGTTTAAAGCGCAGATCCCATGGAACTCATCAGCATCAGCATATCCGGGCCGAAACAGCTCGAATTTCAAGGCCGACAGGCACAGACCGGCATCTGCAAAGAACCGGTGTCCGGCCCCGTCCACGCCAGCCGCGACGGCATCTTAGGCGATGTGCAAGTTGACCGCGAAAACCACGGCGGCGCCGACAAGGCGATATACGCCTACACGGTGGAAAACTACCGCCACTGGGAACAGGAACTCGGCAGAGACCTGCCCTACGGCCAGTTTGGCGAAAACCTCGCCGTCAGCGGCATGCCCGACGAAGCCGTGCATATTGGCGACGTTTTCCGCATCGGCGCGGACGTGGAAGTGCAAGTCACCCAGCCCCGCGTGCCCTGCTTCAAACTCGGCCTGCGCATGGAAGACCCCGGCTTCGTCGGCCGCTTCCACCGCTCAGGCCGCGTCGGCTTCTACTTGCGCGTATTACAAGAAGGCGAACTAAAGCCCGGCGACCCCATCCGCCTGCTGACCGCCGACCCCGGCAAGCTCGACATCCGCGACGCCATGCTCGCCCTCACCCCCAACCCCAGGCAGCAAGACATCATCCGCCGCGCTCTGGCCATCCCCGCCCTGTCGCAAGCCTGGCGCGACAGCCTGCACAAGAAACAACGATGAACAGCCCAATCCCCACCGCCCCGGTAGACCCGGAAGACATCGCCCGCTTCATCCGCGAAGACCTAGGCGCCGGCGACCTGACCGCCCTTATCGTACCGGCACAAGCCCACGCCACCGCCCGCCTCATCACCCGCGAAGACATGGTGCTGTGCGGCCGCCCCTGGTTTGACGCCGTGTTCGCCCAACTCGACCCCGCCATCCACATCGACTGGCAGGCCGCAGAAGGCGAAGAAGTCGCCGCCGGCGGCTTGCTGTGCATCC
>JBJSYU010000598.1:0-2895 GCA_046089945.1 Candidatus Methylumidiphilus sp. | reverse complement strand
AGGGATAACGTGACCGTTGTCGTGGTGCAGGCGTCTGTGGCCGGATAAACCCGCCAAAATACCCAAATTCAGCAGGGTATAAGTGAGCTTTCCGGCAAATTATTAATACTAGACTCGGTAATTTTTCCTACCATTAGCCTGCAAATAAGACTAACATCATCGCCACAAAATAAAGTGTCGGCTGATTTGGCCAAGCAGTATTGAACAAACCTTTTCAGGAGGCCGCAGTGGCATTATTCGACATCGAACCCCTGTTATTGGAGATTTCCCCAGACGCTCCATGTGGGGATAACCTGGAATACGATGCGGCTTTTATCGCATTGGAGGGGGAGGCCAAAGGGACGCCGGAAAAACAAGTCGGCGACCGCATCGAACCGGCGGTGCCGCCGAATTGGAAAAACGTGCGCAAGCAGGTGTTGGAATTGCTGGCAAGGACGCGGGATTTGCGGCTGTTGTTGGAATTGGCGCGCACCGGCCTAAACATGGATGGCCTGGCCGGGCTGCAACAAGGTGTGTCGCTGTTGCGGCAAAGCCTGGAGGCGTACTGGGACAGCATCCATCCGCAGCTAGACCCGGACGACGACAACGACCCGACGTTGCGCGTCAACATCATCGCCGGCTTGTGCGACAACGCCGCCTTCCTGCGCCCCTTGCTGACGACGCCGCTGGTGGAATCACGCGCCGTCGGGCGGTTTTCGCTGCGCGACATCCAAATCGCCAACGGCAAGCTGCCCGCCCCGGAAGGCGAAGAGCCGCCGCAATGGGCGATGATCCAAGGCGCTTTCTCGGATGTGCCGCTGGAAAACGTGCAAGCGACCCAACAAGCCTTGAAGGACAGCTTGGCGGACATCAACGCCATCGAAAACTTTCTGACCGCGCAGGTCGGCGTCGGCAATGCGCCTAGCTTGGCGCCGATCCGCAATCAGTTGAAAGAAGCGCTGCATGCCGTGGACGAGCAAATGCAGCGCTTGGGCGCGGGCGAAGGCGGCGCGGAGGACGCGGCGGATCTGGCTGAAGAATCCGGCGGGGCGGACAGCCCTGTCGTCGGCGGGGCCAAAAAAGCGTCGGCTGCGCAAATCGGCGAAGTCAACAGCAGGCAAGATGTCATCCGCCTGCTAGACCTGATTTGCGAGTATTATGCCCGGCACGAACCGTCCAGCCCGGTGCCGCTGTTGGCGCGGCGCGCGAAACGCTTGGTGACGATGGATTTCATGGCACTCATGCAGGATTTGGCACCCGGCGGACTGGGCGAAGTGGAGGTTATCAAAGGGCCGGAGCCGGATGAGGAATAACGCCAGCGCAGGCAGGCGGGGATTTGATGTTTAGTTTTCAATTCATGAGGTCATACAATGGCAGAAAGCAGTCAAAAATTCATCGCGGCAAACCGCGCCCCGCGTGTTCAGATTGAATACGACGTGGAATTGTACGGCGCCCAAAAAAAGGTGCAGTTGCCCTTTGTCATGGGCGTGTTGGCCGATCTTTCCGGCAATCCTGCGGAGCCTTTGCCGGGCGTAGGCGAACGCAAATTGCTGGAAATCGACGTGGACAATTTCGACGACCGGCTCAAAGCCATGAAGCCTAGGGTGGCTTTCCAGGTGCCGAACACGCTGACCGGCGAGGGCAACCTGAATGTGGACATCACCTTCACCAACATGGACGACTTTTCACCGGCGACCGTCGCCAAGAAAGTCGATGGCTTGAACAAGCTGTTGGAGGCCAGAACCCAATTAGCCAATCTGATTACCTATATGGATGGCAAAGCCGGCGCCGAGGAACTGATCGGCAAAATCCTTAAAGATCCGGCGTTGCTGCAAGCCTTGGCCTCCGCGCCGAAGCCCGCCGAAGAAGCCGCAAAGGAGGAATAAGCCATGGCCGAACTCCAAACCCTGCGCCAAGCTGAAACCGGCACATTGGAAGCCAGCGAGTTTTCCGCGCTGCTCAACAAAGAATTTAAACCCAAATCCGACCGCGCCAAGGAGGCGGTGGAATCGGCAGTCACGACGCTGGCGGAATATGTACTCAAAGATGTCAGCACCGTGTCTGATGATACGGTTAGAAGCATCCAGTCCATCATCGCTGAAATCGACCGCAAACTGACCGAACAAACCAATCTGATACTCCACCATGAGGAGTTTCAAAAATTGGAAAGCGCGTGGCGTGGCCTGCATTACATGGTCAACAACACGCAGACCGACGAGACGCTGAAAATCAAGGTTATGAACATCTCCAAAAAGGAATTGGCGAAAACCTTGAAAAAGTTCAAAGGTACGTCTTGGGATCAAAGCCCGCTGTTCAAAAAACTGTACGAGGAGGAATTCGGGCAGTTTGGCGGCGAGCCTTTTGGCTGTCTGGTCGGCGATTATTACTTCGACCATTCCGCACCCGATGTCGAACTGCTGTGCCAAATCGCGCAAATCTCGGCGGCCAGCCATGCGCCCTTCATATCCGGCGTGTCCCCGGCCACTTTGCAAATGGATTCTTGGAGCGAACTCGCCAATCCCCGCGATTTGATTAAGATATTCTCGACGCCCGACTATGCCGCTTGGCGCTCGCTGCGCGAATCGGAAGATGCCAAATACTTAGGCTTGGCGATGCCGCGTTTCCTGTCGCGCCTGCCCTATGGCGAGAAATCCAATCCGGTGGACGAATTTGCGTTTGAGGAAGACACCGCCGGCGCCGACAGCAGCAAATACAACTGGGCGAACGCGGCTTACGCGATGGCGACCAACATCAACCGCTCGTTTAAGCTTTACGGCTGGTGTTCGCGGATACGTGGCATCGAATCTGGCGGCGCGGTGGAGAATCTGCCGGTGCATGCCTTCCCCACCGACGACGGCGGCGTGGACATGAAATGCCCGACCGAAATCGCCATCAGCGACCGCCGCGAGGCCGAGT
>JBJSYU010000597.1:0-5323 GCA_046089945.1 Candidatus Methylumidiphilus sp. | reverse complement strand
ACCAGGTCTTCGTCCCAGCACACCTTCTCCGGCTGGAACAGCGTCACGATGGTGCTGCCGCCAAAGGCAAAGTAGCCCAGCTCCTCGCCCTTGCGCACCGCTTGCCCCACGCTAGCCGTCCACACGATGCTGCCCACCACCTGCCATGGCAGGGGAAAGCACGTGGGAGGCAGCCAGGCGGCGTCCAGTTGCAGCGCGCCCTGCTCGGAGATGATGTGCAGCGAACCCAGCACGCTGTCGCTGCCGTCGGCAATGCGCAGGTTGTTGGCGATGACCTGCCCGCCGTTGCCCACGCGCAGCGCGGTTTGCGTGGCGCTGGGGTCGGCGGCGGTGGCCGTCACCGCCAGCCGGCCCATGGGGTTGTTGACGACGCCGGGCAACGTGGGGTCGGCGGCGGCCGCGCCCATCAAGATGCGCGAGCCTGCGCCCTCGACGGCCACTTGACCGCCGGTGACGCTCAGGTTGCCGGTGGTGTCGATAGTTTTGGCGATCAGGCCGGCGCTTTGATCCACGGCGCTGTTGAACCGGCCGACGCGCACCGTGCCTGCGCCGACGGCGGCGGAGGCCAGCACATTCATGTCGCCGTTTTGGCTACCAATAATCCGCCCGTTGTCGCGCAGGGTCAGCGCGTCCAGCGTGGCGGCGGCGTTGGCCGGGTCGGCGACGAGGCCGTCCGCGCCGGTGACCTCGACCAAGAAAGCCCCGGACGAGCCGGCGGCTGTCCTGATTTGCGAGTTGGCGTTTTCGACCAGCACGGCGCGGCCTCTGACGGTCAAGCCCGCCCCGGCGGTCTTTTCGATAGCGCCGCCGTTGCGGACGCGGACGAGGTTGGACGTGTTAGCGGCGTCGAAGCCGACATCGAGGCGGCCGGTGTTGCCGCCGCTGATTCTGCTGCCCGCGCCGTCCACGTCCACCGTGCCCTGCTCGGCCAATACGGTCATGTTCTGCGTGTTGCCGCCGTTGATCTGTCCGCCGTTGCTGACGCGCAGCGCGGCGCCGCCGGCTGGGTCGGCGGCGGTGGCGCGAACCGTCAACGCGCCGTCGGCGGACGAGGTGATTCTGCCGGCGGCGCCGTCCACTTGGATCGCTCCGCCAGTCACCGCCAAATCGCCCGCGCCGGTTTTTTGCACAAGGCCGGTGACGGTGATCCTACCGGTGGCGCTGACGCTGTCGGCGTTTAGGGTTCCGCTGACGTTGAGGTCGCCGCCGGCGGTCGTGGTGGCGGCGTTGGCGGCGCCGGCCACGGTGAGCGTGGATGCCGAACGTAACGCCGCTGTGTTGTTCAGCGTCGCGCCGGTTTCGACGGTGACGCTGCCGGCGGCGTTGTCGGTTTCCACCGTCGCCGCGCCGCCGCCAGCGACATTGACTAGGACGCCGTTGCGCAAAGTGATGGCGGAGACGCCGCTGTCGGCCGCGCCGGAACGCAAGGCCACCGCGCCGCCGTTGGTTTGCGCATTGACCGTGGCGGCACCTCGCACTTCCAGGCTGGGGCCGCCCGCGTCGGGGTTGCCCGCGCTGATTTCAACATCGCCGGAAGCGGGGGCCGGGCCGGTGCCGGTCGTGATGGTGATGACATTGGGCTGGCCTGCGGATTGGTCTTCCGCGCCCAGCACGATTTTGCCGGTGCCCGCACCCGACAGGAAACCAAAGGCGTTGGGGTTGGCGTCCAGCGTGGAGACATCGGCCGTGGCCGGGTTAAGCTGCCCGCCGCCGCTAAAGCCCAGCACATTGGTCGCGCCTAGGTGCAGCGCGCCGGGCAGGTTCAGGCTGGCGTTCTTGCCGACGATGACGCCTTCGTTGCTGAGCAGGTAAAAGTTCGCGCTGCCGATGGTCGAGGTCAGGTTGCCATATATCTCGACGGGGTTGTTGTTGACCCTGGAGATGACATTGCTGGGGATGGCCGGGTTGCCGGCGGTTCCGCAGGTCGGGCATTGAAACACCGCCGACTCGTTGCGGTCGATGCGAAACTGCGAAAAGCTGAAAAACACGTTGCGCCCGCCGCCGGAAAAAACCCCGCTGGCGGCGGCGTCCACGTTGTAGACATTGGCCGGCGTCTTGGCGATGCTGCCCGCCGGGTTGCCCAAGGTGTTGTCCAGCGTCAGGTTGCCGCCGACGCCGCCAGGCGTCGCCCCCACTGGCGGTGCCGCCCGCGCCGCCCCGGCCGCTAGATTCAGCGCAATCAACAACGCGCAGCAAATCTTGTTGTGTTGAAATTTTTTCACGGCGTTCTCCTTGAAGATGTCTGAATCAGGCAATGGGTGGGGGGCGGCGACCGTTGCAAGCTTAACCGCAGGGGCCGCTTTTGGCGCACACCAGCGTCTCCGCGACGCTGGCTTTGGCGGCGTTGCCGCTGTGCGCGGCATGGATGAATTCCAGCAACTGCGCTCCCGTCCATTCGATGAAGATGGGTTTTTTTCCCGGCGCTTGGCTGTCTTGCTGGTAAATATTGTGGGGCTGAGATTCCAGCACCGCGACAAACCACAGTTTGCCGTAGGGCGGGCTGGCGACCAACGGGGGCTTGCCGTCGGGCAGGTTGAGGCTGCCGGGCCGGACATGGTTGTCCGGCGCCAGCTTGCTCGGGAAAATCAGCGTGGACTTGCCGCCCGGCTCGACAATGAACACATGCAGAAAGCCTTCTTCGGCGAGGCTGAGCGTCAGCTTGATCGGATCGCCCTTGCGGAACACCGTCTGCGACAGCGTGACCGGGAAGCCGTTGAGTTGCGGCATCAAGCCGATCAGCTCTGCGTCCGCTGACAGCTTCGGCGGGGTTTCCGCTGGCGCGGGCGGCGGCGCGGGGGGGGCGATGGGCGCCACGGCCGCTGGCGGTTGCGTTTCGACCGGCGGTAAAGTCGGCGGCACCACGGCCACTGGCGGCGGCGCCTCGGCCGGCGGGAGAGCCGGCTGCGGCTGGGCTGCGGCCACTGGCGCGGCGGGCGGCGGTTCGGGGCGTGACACGAGATAGTAAGCCACCCCGGCCACTGCGACCGCCCCGGCCACAGCCGGCCACAGCCAGCGGTTCGCAGCGGGCGGCGTGGCCTGCGGGGCGGTGGGCGGCGGCTGGGCTGGGTTGACGCCGACGGTTTGCGGCCGGGTGCGGCTGTTGCCGTCCTGGCCCCAAGCCGCCGGTCGCGTGTCGCCTAGGCGCTTTGAATTTGGCCCGAATTCGTAATAGCTCAAGGCATCGGCGAACTCCCGAACCGTCTGCTGGCGGTCTTCCATGCGCAGGCTCATCGACTTTAAGATGGCCGCATCGACTTCCGGCGGCACCTCCACCAGCTCTGAGGGTGGCGGCAGCGGCTTGCCGGTGACGCGCTCGTCCGCCGCCGGCGGGATCTGCCCGGTCAGCAGCGCGTAAAACGTCGCGCCCAGCGCGTAAATGTCGGAGCGTTCGTCGGTGCTTTTGCCGATCACCTGCTCCAGCGGGCTGAAGCCGTGGGTCATCGCCCGGCCCAAAGTCCGCGTCATCGCCTCCGGCATGGACTCCTTGGCGATGCCGAAGTCAATCAGCATGATGCGCTCGTCCTCGTTGAGCAAAATGTTGTCGGGCTTCAGGTCGCGGTGGATGATCGGCGGCTTCTGGCCGTGCAGGTAGGCCAGCACGTCGCACAACTGCCGCATCCACGGCAACAGCTTAAGCAATGGAATGTGCCCGTCCGGCGATTGCTTGCGCTCGTGGCCCAAGGTGCGGCTGCCGCCAAACTTCAGCACCATATAAACCATGCCGTTGACAATGCGGCGCTCGATGATATCGGGAATCGCCGGATGGTCGAGCTTAATCAGCAGCCCGGCCTCGTATTCGTCGAACATGCGCTCCGGCACCTCTTTCAAGGCGCGGCGCTTGCCGCTCAATTGCAGGTCGTTGACCAGATAGGCGGCGCCGAAGCCGCCTTTGCCCAGCACCGCCTCAACTTGGTAGCGGTCGAGGATGACCTCGCCCGGCATGCGCAACCAGCCGAACACCCCCCAGACCGAGCCGTTCGGGGCATAGTCCAAATGCGCCATCTCCAGCTTGCACTTGCCGCAGCGGTAGTCGCTGCGCAGCAACTGCGACATCAGGTTGGGCGTCTGGCAACGCGGACAGACGCGGCTTTCTTCAGCGGCGTCTGGGGGGCGGGGCGGGCCGGTCAGGACGCGGGTTCTGTCATCCGATTCATCTATCTTCATTGCTGTCGTTCCGCAAAATCTGGCCCTGGAGCCTGCAAAGCACTGTAGCGCGGCATGGTAGCGCAGTGCGCCATTCTGTGGGAAGCGCAATCCAAGGCGGTCGGCCTGCCGCCAATCCCACCGTCGCCGTGCCAGCCCGGCCGGGGCTGTGCGGCGTCTGCCGATGTGATATTTTAATGCCGGGCAGGCAACGGCTTGGGCCGGCGTGGCCAATCGTTCATCAATCGTAGAGAGACATTATGGGAATACGCATTCAATATTGGTTATTGACGGGTCTTGCGGGGATTTTGCTGGTGCTGGTGGTTGCCAATATCGCGGTGTACCAAGGCAACACCGCCCGGCAAAAAGAGGTCAGCGAGCGCAATGCGCAAATCCTGCAAGCCCAGCAGGTCGATGCGCCGCTGTACCGGGAAATCGCCCAGGCGCTGGTCGAGCTGGCCAAGCGCGGCGACACCCAGATTGGCTATATGCTGGCCTCGCAGGGCATACAAGTGCCGCAGAGCCAGGCTTCCGGCCAGCCGCAAAGCCCAGCCCCCGCCGCCGCGCCTGCGCCAGCCGACCCGGCCGCAGCCGAGCGCCCAGGGCGCGGCCGCGGCCGGCCTTAAGCCGCCACGCCCAACCTAAAACCCGCAGATTAAAATTTAAAGATAAAGCAATGGCTTACAATCCTTCATATAAAAACGCGGCAGCGCCGGAAAACTTGCCGGTCTTGCTGATGGCCTTGGCCTTGGTGATCTGGTTTTCCTTCCAATTGGCGCAAAACCTGAAAGTCCGGGAAAACCTAGTCGGAACCTACGAAAAGCAGACCGCGCAATTGGAAAGCGCCAACAAAGTGCGCCAGTCGCTGTCCACGCTGGCGCTGTCCACCAAACAACTGGCCAGCCAAGGCAACGCCAACGCCGCCGTGGTGGTGAAAAACCTCGCCGCGCGCGGCATCAACATCAATCCGCCGCAAGCGCCGGGCGAGACGCCGCCCGCCAACAAATAATTCCCCAGGCCGCCGGCCGGGCCTGTCGATTCCACCATTGGCCCGGAGGGGCGTCCCATGTCATTAAGATCCGCCGTGCGTTTCCTGCTGTCGCGGCTGTACCGCGTCAAAATCACCGGGCTTGAGCATTTAAACGCCATCGACGGCCGTGTGCTGATCGTCGCTAACCAC
>JBJSYU010000596.1:0-7958 GCA_046089945.1 Candidatus Methylumidiphilus sp. | reverse complement strand
CACGGTTCGGCTCCACGCTCGCGCACTCTTTGACGAGAAGAACATGATCTCGCACCCGGATTGGTCCAGCTTCCTGGCTTGGTGCACGACGGGCAGAGTCCTAGCCTATGCTTTCTTGCCGCAAGGCAAGCGGCTGGAAACCTTCCTTGGTCATGCCCAAACGGCTTGGCAAGCCTTGGACGGCCTGTTTAAGCCGAGGCGGGAGTGTGACCTGCTGATGCCCAAAGACACCACCACGCTGGCGCGTTTGCCAATAGCCTACAAAGTGCTGTTCACTGGTTTTCTGCTGGTGATCGGCGTGGGTTTGATGATGGCCGGCGCGCAAATCATGCTGACCCACGGCAAAGCCGATGGCAAGCCGGGGTTGTCGGTCAACGATATTGTCTACAGTTATTACGGCAACCGCTCAGGCTCCAAACTTGAATCGATGCTGAACGGCTCGATGAAAGCCATGGCCCCGGATGACGTGCGCTTTGAGATTATCCAGTGGGCGCGCGACGAATCCCCCGAAGACCAGTGGAAAAGCCGCATCGAGCCACTCATGCAAAAGCATTGCGTCGCCTGCCACAACGCCGAATCCCCGCAGCCGAATTTCACCAAATTTGAAGTCGTGCAAAAACTCGCCGAGGTGGATCAGGGGGCGAGCATCGCCACGCTGACGCGGGTGTCGCATATCCATTTGTTTGGCATCGGCTTCATCTTTTTGTTTGTCGGCTGGATATTCGCCATGGCGGAGTTTGACAACCGCTGGAAGCTCATTCTGATTGCCACGCCGTTCGCGTTTTTGCTTTTGGACATACTGTCGTGGTGGCTGACCAAATATATCCCCATATTCGCTTGGCTGACGATGCTCGGTGGTTTTGGCTATAGTGCCGCTTCGACTGCGATGATTTTCACCTCGCTGGCGCAAATGTGGCTGCCGAGTTGGACGAAACGCATGGAAGCGCCATAGGCATTGAGTTTGGCCGGTGGCTTATCAGCCTTGTGCGGCTGGTAAGCCATTGGCAGCAAGTCTTTGAGCGCCCCTCACCCTAAGCCCTCTCCCCGCAGGGCGGGGGAACGGGTTCGGCGCATCGCCCACCCCCTTCCCGCCATCTGCCCCAGCGGAGTAACATCCACACCGCCGGGCGCCGCCTCAACCACCATCGCTTTGGGAACCCCCGTCCAAATGGCATCGCCCGACGCGCACGGCAAGGCTGTCGTAGACATCGTCGGCCATCGGCGGGCAAGGATCATGCGGTGCGGATTTCATGTTGTAGGCTCAGAAGCTTGGATGGGATGTTAAACCCCTGCCACCACCGTTTCACGCATTCGGCATGGCTTTTCAGCCATTGCGGTCTATTGGGATAATGGCCGCAACTTTCACTCGGAGGTTTGTATGTCGATCACAAAAGAAGAAGTTTGGGAAATGTTCCGTGAAGTCGCTAGGCGCTCGCAAGAGACTGAGCGCATGCTGCAAGAGAGTGCCAGGGAGGCGAGAGAGCGTTCCGTGGAGCTTGACCGCAAGTTCCAGGAAACCGACCGCAAAATCAAAGAAATCACGCAATCGATAGGCCGGCTCGGCAACCGCCTAGGCGAATTCGTCGAGGAAATGGTGCGCCCGGCGGTTGTGCGGATTTTCCAGGCGCGCGGCATCGCCGTGCATGAGGTGCATCGGCGGGTGAGTTCAAAGCGCGACGGCGAGGAAATGGAAGTGGACTTGCTGGTGGTCAACGACACCGACGCGGTGGCGATTGAAGTCAAAAGCGAGTTGAGCGTCGCCGACGTGAAGGAGCATGTCGAGCGCATGGCCCGCTTCAAGAAAATGTTCCCGCATTACCGGGGCTTCAATGTCATGGGCGCGGTGGCGGCGATGGTCGTGCCGGAGGATGTCGCCAAATTCGCCTACCGGCAGGGTTTGTTTGTGCTAGGGCAGAGCGGCGAAAGCGTGGAAATACGCAACGGCTTGGATTTTCAGCCTACGGTTTGGTGAAGGCTAAGGGGAATTTATGAAGTCTTTGCTCCCTCCCCCTCGCAGGATGAGGGTCTTATCGTTTGCCCCTCACCCTAACCCTCTCCCCACAGGGCGAGGGGACTTATGCAAAGCTTCCTTAAAGCCAGCGGCCAGTAGCAGGAAAACTCACCACCCGGCCAGCCACAATCTGGCCCGCAGGCCCAGTTCGCTGGTGTAGCCCGTCGTGGCGTGGCGGATCGTGCCGTCCGCGCCCAGCACAAACAGCGCCGGCACGCCGCGTAGGCCAAAGCGCGCGGCCAGCGCGCCGTCTTCGTCCAATAAGGTCGGCACTTGCCAGCCTTGATTGCGCTGATATTGCGCGACTTCTTGCGCATTGCCTGACTGCATTGCCACGCTGATGAACGGCACATCCGCCGCCACCGCCTGCACCGTGCCTTGCATGCCCCGGCAAATCGGACACCACGACGCCCAAAAATAAATCAGCGCTGGCCGTCCACGCAGTTGCGCCAAGTCAAAGCGCTGGCCGTCCAGGGTTTGGCCGCTCAGCGGCGGCGGTGCGCCCGTCGCCAAATCGTGGTTGACGGCGAATTGCATGCCGAACATCAACGCCGCCACGGCGACCCAGCCTAACAGCCGGTTTTCTGCCCATTTCATCAAACGCCTCCCCCATCGTATTTTGCAAATGCCCATGCCATCATGTTAGGCGCTTGCCCAGCCCTTGGGAATGCCTGCCCTATCCACCCCCCACCCAGAGGAACACCCATGCCCACACTTCGCCATCTACTGCCCATCGCCGCGCTGGCGTTGGCCGCCCTGTCGCCGCCTGTGTCCGCCGAGGAAATCGGCTGCGTCACCACCGCCTGGAAGCTGTTGGGGGCGAACCACAAAGTCTGCGTGGAAGCCTTTGAAGACCCGAAAATCCCCGGCGTCACCTGCCACATCAGCCAAGCCCGCACCGGCGGCGTCAAGGGCGGGCTGGGGCTGGCGGAAGACCCCTCGCAGTTTTCCTTGGCCTGCCGGCAGACCGGGCCGATCACGCTGCCTGCGAAAATTCCGGCCACCGAAACCGTGTTCTCCTCGGATACCTCGCTGTTTTTCAAGTCCACCGACATCCACCGGCTGTGGGACGCCAAGCACAACACGCTGGTGTATCTCGCCATCAGCCGCAAAATCATCGAAGGCGCGCCGGCCAACAGCGTCTCGACGGTGCCGGTGATGCCGTGGACGCGCTGAGCATGAAGCCGCCACGCCGTTTGCTGCGTGATTGGACGCGCCGCGTCGTCCGCCCGCGCATTCCTGAGGCCGAACTGAACGCCAAGCTGCTGGAAGTCCGCCGCCATGTGCCGGCGCCGGTGTTCTGGCTGCTCGGCAAGGCGCAAAGCGGCAAGACCTCCATCGTCCGCACATTGACCGGCTCGACGGCGGCGGAGGTCGGCAACGGCTTCCAGCCCTGCACCCGCTCCGCGCATTTCTTCGACTTTCCCGCAGGGGAAGCGGCGTCAATCCGCTTCCTCGACACGCGGGGGTTGGCGGAAGTGGCGTATGACCCGGCGGAAGACATGCGCTGGTGTGGGCAGCAGGCGCATTTGCTGCTGGTCGTCATGAAAGCGATGGATCATCAGCAAGACAGCGTTGTGCAGGCGGTGCGGGCGATCCACGCCGCGCACCCGGAATGGCCGCTGATTGTCGCGCAGACCGCGCTGCACGAAGGCTATCCGCGACACGGCAGCGAACACATCCTGCCCTACCCCTACGCCGAACAGCCGTTCGCGGCGGGCGTGCCGGACGATCTGGCGCGTTCGCTGCTGAAACAGCGCGAATGGTTCGCCGGGCTGAATGCGCATTTTGTGCCGCTGGATTTCACGCTGGACGAAGACGGCTACGACCCCGTCGATTACGGCATCGAGGCGCTGTGGGACGCTATCGAGGCGACCTTGCCGCTGGGCCTGCGCCTGCTGTTCGGCCAGTGCGAGCAACGGCGGCTGCTCGACGACGCCTACGCCCGCCAAGCCCGCCCGCACATCATCAGCTACGCGCTCGCCGCCGGGCTGGCCGAAGCGCTGCCCGTGCCTGCGGCCAGCATCGCCACGGCAGCGGCGCTGCAAGCCAAGCTGTTCCAAAGCATCGCCTCGGTGTACGGTTTGAAGCTGACGCCGAAAACCCTGGCCGAAATCGGCGGCGCGGTGGGCATCGGCATTATGGCCGGCATGTGCGGGCGCGAATTGGCGAAGCTGGTGCCGGGCTACGGCCAAACCATCGCGCTGGGCGTCGCCGGGCTGTACACCGCCAGCGTGACTTACGCGCTGGGCCAAGTGTTTTGCAGCTATTTCGCCGGCACCTTGCGCGGCCATGCCTTTTCCGCCCCGGCGCTGCGCGCGCTGTACCGCGAAGAACTGCAACACGGCCGCGCCCTGTTGACCGGCCCGCTGCGGCGGGCCGCGGTGGACGGCTGATGCGGGCGTCAAGCTGGCTGCTGCTGGGCCTGCTGCCGTGGTTGGGGCTGTTGCTGGTCGGCGTTTATGCGCTGTGGCAACTGGGCTATCTGCTGGGCTGGCTGGGCTTGGCCTTGGTTTTCGCCGTCGCCGCGTGGCTGGGCGGGCGGCGACGGCAGGCCGCGCCGCCGGCCGCCCGCCCGCTGTTTGAACCAGACCGGCTGTGGTCGCCGACCGCCGAAGCCGCGTGGGTTCGGGTCGAGGCCCTTGCCGCCGCACTGAATCCCGCCGACTACCGGCTGTCCGACCCGGCCAAGCTGCTGCCCTTGGCCCGGCGCATCATCGGCGAAGTGGCGCAATGCTTCCATCCTAAAGCCCGCCGCGCCGAACTGGATATCGCGCTGCCCAGCGTCCTGCTGATTGTCGAGCGGGTCAGCCGCGACCTGCGCGAACTGCTGGCCGAGCAAGTCCCCGGCAGTCATTTGATTACCGTCGGCGACGGCTTGGCGCTGTGGCGCTGGAAGCAAAACCTGCAAAAAATCGCCGCCGTGGCTGGCGTCGGGCGCATGTTGACCAACCCGGTCAGCGGCGTGTTGTACGAATTGCGCACGGTGTTCTTTGGCCGCGCCGCCGAATATCCGCTGGAAGAATTGGAGCGCTGGCTGCTGCACACCCTCGCGCGCAAAATCGGCTATTACGCGATTTTGCTGTACGGCGGGCAATTGTTGCTGGACGACGGTTGTGTGGCGGATTGCCCCTGCCCGGCCTCCGAACGCGACTTGGCCGCCGCCGCGCAGGGCGAGGCCGCTTCCGCCGAGCCGTTGCGCATCCTCATCGCCGGCCAAACCAAGGCCGGCAAATCCAGCCTAGTCAACGCCTTGTTTGGCGAACTGCGCGCCCCCGCCGACGCGCTGCCGCTGACTTCCGCGCTGACGCCGTACCGGCTGGAGCGCGACGGCGAATTGTTGGGGCTGGTGCTGGACAGCCCCGGCTATGGCGACGGCGATTCCTGGGTGGAAGACGCTCGCGCCGAACTGCATTTGATTGACCTCGTGCTGCTGGCCTGCGCCGCCACCCAAGCCGGCCGCGCCGCCGACGCCCGTTTTTTGCAAACCCTACGCGCGCATTTCCAACAAACCCCCGACCGCGCCGCCCCGCCGCTGGTTGTCGCGCTGACCCACATCGACCTGCTGCGCCCGCTGCGCGAATGGGCGCCGCCGTACAACATCGCCGAACCGCAGGGCGCGAAAGAGCGCCACATTCGTTTATGCATGGACGACCTCAGCCAGACCTTGGCCGTGCCGCTGCCGCAAATCCAAGCGCTGTGCCTAAAGCCCGGCGTGGAATGGAATGTCGAGGCGCTGTGGACGGCCATCGCCGACGCCCTGCCGCAAGCCCGCCGCGCCCGCTACCTGCGCTGCCTCAAAGACGCCCGCGCCCGCGAAAAATGGGGGCTGCTGCGCCGCCAACTCGCCAGCACCGGACGGCTGATTGCCGACGGCATCGGGCGGGTGTTGCCGGGGAAATGAAGCGGCGGGCTTTTCCCCCTCTCCCTTTAGGGAGAGGGGACAAATGTCCAGGTTATGGCAGTTTCGCGTATAACCCTCCCACCTGCGGCCTTTTCAGGCAATACGGTAATTTTTCACGGCACAGCATGGGCGGTTCGTGGTTTGCTATAGGCCGCCATCCGGCACACGCCTTAAGATGCGGACTATATGCTTTTTTAAATCCGTCAATCATTAGGCGCAAATCTATGAGCTTTCGTCTATTTTTGGAGAATCCCATGCGACACTTAAGCCTTTTGATGTTTTCCGCGCTGGCCTTTGCAGGCAGCGTCGGCGCGGCCCCCATCACCATCAACAACCACAGCTTCGAAGCCGACTTTGCGGCGCCGAACACCTTTCCCGTGGGCTTTGCCCCCACTGGCTGGCAAGCCTACAACCCGTTTAGCATGCCGATTAACAGCAACGAGTCGGCGCTAGGCATCCTCAATCCCACCGGCTCGACGTTTTTCCCCGCCGGCGCGCCGGACGGCAGCAAGGTGGCGCTGGTTTGGCTGAATGACGGCGAAGGCGCCGGCAACCACAACCCGCTGGGGATCAGCCAAACCCTAGGCGTCGGCCTGACGCCAAACACCCACTACACCTTAAATGTGGACGTCGGCAACATCGACTCCGGCACTGGCGCGACGCCCCCGTTTAATGTGTTTTTCAACATCAAAGGCTTCCCCGGCTATGCCGTGCAACTGCTGGCCGGCGGCACACTGCTTGCGGAAGACAACAACGGCTTGGGCGGCTCACTGGCTGAAGGCGTGTTCGCCACCAGCACCATCGAGTTCATCACCGGGGCCAGCGTCGCCGCTGGCCTGCTGGAAATCCGCCTGATTAACCTCAACCAACTCGGCACGGTCGCCGAACCCGGCATCGAAGTGGACTTCGACAATGTGCGCCTAGACGCCACGCCTGTGCCGGTGCCGCCGACCGTGTGGCTGTTCGGCAGCGCCTTGGCCGGCTTGTTGGGCGTCCGCCGCCGCCGTTAGCGCTTATGGCACAATGGCGCGGTTTGCCACCCCTGTCGAGCCGCGCCATGCACATGAACCTCACCCCGAACGAAATCCGCGTCATCAGTTGCCTGATTGAAAAGGAAATCACCACCCCCGACCAATACCCGCTGTCGCTGAACGCGCTGGTCAACGCCTGTAACCAAAAGAGCAACCGCGATCCGGTCACGGACTTGTCCGAAGCCGCCACACAAGAAACCGTGGACGGCCTGCTGAAAAAATTCCTGGTCAGCCGCGCCCCCGGCCACGGCGGCCGCGTCACCAAATACCAACACCGCTTCTGCAACACCGAATTCGGCGAACTCAAACTTTCCGCTCAAGGCGTCGCCGTGCTGTGCGAGCTGATGCTGCGCGGTGCGCAGACGCCCGGCGAACTGCGCGCTCGCGCCGAGCGCCTCGCCCGCTTCGCCGACGCCGCCGAGGTGGAGGCGGAACTGGACAAGCTGGCCGGCCGCGAGCCGCCGCTGGTGGTCAAGCTCCCCCGCGAGCCGGGCCGGCGCGAGGCGCGTTACGCGCATCTATTCAGCGGCGAGCCGGTCGTGGCGGCGGCGGCGCCCAACAGGGAAGCACGCGAGGCCAAGGCATCAGACCGCGAGCGGATCGAAGTGCTGGAACAGGAAGTGCGGAGCCTGCGGGCGGAAATGGACGAGTTGCGGCGGGCGGTCGGGCTGTTGGCGGACTAAGCGGCAACGCCCGCCATGGGAGTGCAAGATTTATCTTGCACGTATTCTAAAGGAGATTGCCTAATATCAGCGGCAACCGCCGCCAGTGCGCGGCAAACCCCGCAACAACCGCCAAACACCACCACGAGCCGCCATGGACCACGACCAAAGCTTCAAAAACCTGATACTCGACTATCCTGCTGCCGCGCTGGAATTCTTCGCCAACGTCCAAGATTTGGACGGCGCGGTGATAACCCCCATCCGCGAAGAACAATTGCAAGAGAAACTCGGCAGCCGTTACCGTCGGCTCGACGTGCCGCTGCAAGTCGAATGGCCGGACGGGCGGCGGG
>JBJSYU010000595.1:0-5137 GCA_046089945.1 Candidatus Methylumidiphilus sp. | reverse complement strand
GTTTGGCGTGTTTGCGCAGGGCGCGGCGTTTTCCGGCAGCTTCGCGGCGCAGGCCAGCCTGTTCTTCGACCAGACGGCGCACGTCCTCTATGGCAACAACGACGCGGATGCACAGGCCGACTTCGCCATCGAACTGGTTGGCGTCAGTAGCCTGACCACGGCAGCGTTCGTGCTGTAAGCTGGAGTCCAAACGCTGTCGCCACCGCAGACCGGCCCAGCCGGTTTGCCGCACCAATGCCTTGTCGGCGCCGCGCTCTCGCGGCGATTGGATCGAAGCGCGGATCTGCTGCTTCCCCAGTCGCCACGGAGGGCACGGTTCCCACGAGTCCGCATAACATCACTTAATTGCTGACCGCCCAGGGGTTGATTGCTTTATCGGCAACCTCTGGGCGAGCAGAATCCAATAAAATCAAGTTGTTCCGTTCGTGGTGGGCCTCCGGCAAATTGTCCGCCTTGCAGCCCGCAGCCAAATCGGCGCTCTGCCGCCGCGCACAACATCGGTTATCATGAAGGCAGCCCATGGCTAGACCAGCCCCGGCAACGCGGCGGCTTTTTTAGCCCCATTTGCCCCAAAAAAACAAGAGGAATTCCGATGATTGAAGCGCTCGTCAGCGGCAAGCTGATCCGCGACCCCAGCACCAAAATTGGCCCCAGCGGCAAGCCGTTCTGCAATTTCATGCTGTCCGTCAATATTGGCGACGAAAACGCCGTCTTCGTGTCAGGCATCGCCTTCGGCGAGGCGTCCGAAAAAATCGGCGCACTCGGCAAGGGCGACGCCCTGAGCGTCGCCGGTGCGCTGAAGCCATCGACCTGGAACGACAAGGCCACCGGCGAAGAGCGCCACGGCCTGAACATCACCGTGTCGGCCTGCCTCAGCGCCTACGACGCCCGCAAGAAGACACCCGCCAAGGCTCAGGCCGGCAAGCCCGCCCGCCCGCCCCAATACCAGCCCCCGGAAGACACCCACGGCTTCGACGATCCCCTAGACTTCTGAAAGGCGCGCGCCAAAAGCCATGACGGCGGCGGGCCAGTCGCGTAAAATGCCGCGCAAACCCATCATCCAAACGTTGCGGAACCTCAAGCCCCAAGCCCGCAACGCCGCGCAGGCCGAGCGCCTTAGGCGCAGAACCAACCCCCAAAGCTCATGACCAAATACATCTTTATCACCGGCGGCGTGGTTTCCTCGCTAGGGAAAGGCATTGCCGCCTCCTCCCTCGCCGCCATCCTCGAAGCCCGTGGCCTGAAAGTCACGATGACCAAGCTTGACCCTTATATCAACGTCGATCCCGGCACGATGAGTCCGTTTCAGCACGGCGAAGTGTTCGTCACCGAAGACGGCGCGGAAACCGACCTCGACCTCGGCCATTACGAGCGCTATTTGAACTCCACCATGCGCAAGGTGAATAACTTCACCACTGGCCAAGTCTACGAAAACGTCATCCGCAAAGAACGCAAAGGCGAATACTTAGGCGCGACGGTGCAAGTCATTCCGCATATCACCGATGAAATCAAGCGGCTCATCAAGCAAAGCGCCGAAGATTGCGATATTGCCTTGATCGAAATCGGCGGCACGGTCGGCGACATCGAATCCCTGCCGTTTATGGAAGCCATTCGCCAAATGCGCGCCGAAATGGGCGACGAAAAATCCCTGTTCATCCATTTGACGCTGGTGCCATATATCGCCAGTGCCGGCGAATTGAAAACCAAGCCGACGCAACACTCGGTGAAAGAGCTGCGCACCATCGGCATCCAGCCCGATATACTCATTTGCCGCTCCGACCGCCCGATTCCAAAATCCGAGCGCCGCAAAATCGCGCTGTTCACCAATGTCCACGAAGACGCGGTCTTCTCCGCCGAAGACGCCGACAGCATTTACCGCATTCCGCTGCTGCTGCATGAGCAGGGCTTGGACGATATCGTCGTGCGCAAACTGCGCTTCGACGTGCCGGCCGCGAATTTGAGCGCCTGGAAAAATGTCGTCGGCGCACTCGCGCAACAAGAGCAAACCGTCACCATCGCCATGGTCGGCAAATATGTGAATCATTCCGACGCCTATAAGTCATTGACCGAAGCGCTGATCCACGCCGGCATCCAAACCCACACCAAGGTCAATATCCTGTGCATCGAGTCGGAGGAAATCGAAGACAAAGGCACGTCGAAACTGGCCGGCGTGGATGCGATACTGGTGCCCGGCGGCTTTGGCGAGCGCGGCATCGAAGGCAAAATCGCCACCGTCAAATATGCCCGCGAACACAAGATACCGTATCTCGGCATCTGCCTAGGCATGCAAGTCGCCGTCATCGAATTCGCCCGCGACGTGGCCGGTCTGGAAGGTGCGCACAGCACCGAATTCCTGCCGAAAACCCCTTATCCGGTCATTTCCTTGATTACCGAATGGAAGGACGAATCTGGCGCCCTTGAACAGCGCAGCGCGGATTCTGATTTGGGCGGCAGCATGCGCCTAGGCGGGCAAAAATGCCGGCTGCACGGCGACTCGCTGGCGCACACACTCTACCGCAAAGACGTCATCACCGAACGCCACCGCCACCGCTACGAATTCAACAACGCCTACAAAAAGCAATTGGAAGAGGCGGGCATGAAATTCTCCGGCAAATCCCTGGACGGACGTTTAGTCGAAGTCATCGAACTGCCCGGCCACCCCTGGTTTTTGGCCTGCCAATTCCACCCCGAATTCACCTCCACCCCGCGTGGCGGCCACCCTTTATTCACCGGCTTTGTCAAAGCCGCCTGCGAACACCGTAGCGAGATACCGCCCGCATGAAACTTTGTGGATTTGAAGCCAGCCTCGAACAACCCTTTTTCCTGATCGCCGGCCCTTGTGTCATTGAAAGCGAACAACTGGCCTTGGACACGGCGGGTCAATTAAAGGAAATCTGCGCCCGGCTAGGCGTGAATTTCATCTACAAATCCTCTTTCGACAAAGCCAACCGCTCTTCGCATGCCAGCTTTCGCGGATTGGGCTTGGACGAGGGTTTGAAAATCTTGCAGAAAGTCAAACACACCATCGGTGTGCCGGTATTGACCGACGTGCATGAATACACGCCGCTTAATGAAGTCGCCGAAGTGGTGGACGTGCTGCAAACCCCGGCGTTTCTGTGTCGGCAAACCGACTTCATCCAAGCCGCCGCCGCCACTGGCAAACCGGTCAACATCAAAAAAGGCCAGTTCATGGCCCCTTGGGACATGGGCAATGTCGCCGCCAAAGCCCTCGCCACCGGCAACCAGCAGATTATGGTCTGCGAGCGCGGCGTCTCCTTTGGCTATAACAATCTGGTGTCCGATATGCGCTCGTTAGTGATTATGCGCAACACCGGCTGCCCGGTGGTGTTCGACGCGACGCATTCCGTGCAACTGCCCGGCGGGCAAGGCAGTTGCTCCGGCGGGCAGCGCGAGCATGTGCCGACTCTGGCGAAAGCCGCCGTCGCCGTCGGTATTGCCGGCTTGTTTATGGAAACCCACCCCGACCCCGACAAAGCCCTAAGCGACGGGCCAAATTCCTGGCCTTTGGCGCGGATGGCGGAACTATTGGAGATGCTGGTCGGCTTGGATCGCGTCGTCAAAGCCAGCGCGTTTTTGTAAAACGTCACCCCAACCTAAATTGTACCCAGAGGCAGATTATGATTCAGCTATCCGACAAAGCAACCGGCACCGTCATCGGCACGATCTCGGCAGAGCAACTGCAATTCCTCATCGACCAATTGGAAGAGGAAAACGCGGCCGACCAAGACTATTGGCTAAACCGCGCCACCTTGGACATTTTCCAAGAACAAGGCGCCGACGCGCATCTGCTCGGTCTGCTGGCCAGCGCCATGGGCGAACGCGAAGAACTGGAGATTGTTTGGGCAGAAGTTTAAGCGCAGTGGGATAAGCGCTTTCTGGTTTGCGCAAAAATGCCAGAACTTCATAGTGATATTCTTCATAAGGCAAAGCCATGAACACAGTCCATGTCGAATTCGATATTCCTGCCAACCTCATTGTGCAGGCGGGCATGAACGCTGATGACGCAGCCGGGGAAGCACGCCGCATGTTGGCCTTGTTTCTTTATGAGCATAAACGTTTATCGCTGGGCAAAGCGTGTGAACTCGGCAATATGAGCTATTGGGAGTTTGCCGACATGAACACCCGTCTTGGAATACCGCTTGCCTATACTGAAGAAGATTTGGCGGAAGACCGCAAGCGCTTACACCATGTCTAGCGTTGTCGTCGCCGACTCATCTTGCTTAATTGGTCTAAGCAAGATAGGAAAACTGCATGTGTTGCAAGATTTGTTTGGTCAAATCCTGATTCCAACAGCCGTGCATTATGAAACGGTTACTCGTGGCAAAGGCAGGCTGGGCGCGTTGGAAATAGCTCAGGCTGAATGGATTTTACCCGTTGCAATCACAGATCATCTGACCCTGCGAACACTAAAGCTGACCCTAGGAGCAGGTGAGTCAGAAGCTATTGTTCTTGCCTCCGAAAAAGCCGCCGACATTATAGTCCTTGATGATTGGCAAGCTAGGCGTGTGGCCCTTGGCTTAGGTTTGCCAGTTGTTGGCACTGTTGCTATTCTGGATAGAGCCGTCGAAAAAGGATTTCTTGCAGACTTGACAGCAAGCCTAGAAGAATTGCGCCGCGCAGGATTTCGTTTCTAGTTAAATCGCAAATTACCTTCGTCCATCAACCTAATTATGAGGTATTTATGGAACTCACTGGAACCGAAATGATATTCTCATGGCATGAGCTGCGCGATGCCATAGAGGACGGCAGCATCGACCGCATGGTGAAGAATATTGAGATCATGCTGAATGACGGCTTCACGGTCAGTGTGCATACTCGGTTTCGCCAAGATTTGCCGTTCAAAGACATTGAGGAATTAAAAGCCTATATCGCCACCATCAACACCAGCAAAAAGCCCGCCGCGTCGCCGACGGGAAATCCTTTCCTCAAGGACGATGACAATGCCGTCGAGTGGGTTAGAAAGCCTTGAAGCCACGCACCAAATGGGCGGCTTTTAGTGAGTCGATACTACAGCCGCTAAAGCCGACTGGCGATACATGAAATTATCCCTTTCCGCGCCGAAACCGGCGCGGACAGGCTACAATAGCCGCCTTTTCACCCAAACTCTGGAGAAACC
>JBJSYU010000594.1:0-4574 GCA_046089945.1 Candidatus Methylumidiphilus sp. | reverse complement strand
CCTTCGTCGGCAACGTCCACTATTTCACCCTGGACGCCGCCCTGGTCGAACGCCTGAAAGCTCTGGCGCAAAGCGCCAACGCAACCTTATATATGGTTTTGGTGTCGGCTTACGCCGCGCTGTTGTCGCGCCACAGCCGCCAAGACAGCGTCGCCGTCGGCTCGCCCATCGCCAACCGCAGCCGCCCCAAACTGGAACCGTTGATCGGCTTTTTCGTCAACACGCTGGTGCTACGCGCCGAGTTCGGCGACCACCCGACCGGCCGCGCGCTGCTTGCCCGTATGCGGCAAACCTGCCTGGACGCCTACCGCCATCAAGATGTGCCGTTCGAGCGGCTGGTCGAGGCGATCAAACCGGAGCGCAACCTCAGCTTCTCGGCGCTGTTCCAGGCGATGTTCATCCTGCAAAACCAGAACGACAGCACCGCTGACTTGCGCATCGACGATTTGCGGATGGCCACGATCCCGCAGCAAGCGGCGATTTCGATGTTTGACCTGACCTTGAAGCTGGAGGAAACCGCCGCCGGGCTGTCCGGCGAATTCGAGTTCAACACCGATTTGTTCGACGAGGCCACCATCGCCCGCTTCGTCGCCCGCTACCGCATGTTGCTGGCCGGTTTAGTGGCCGATCCGGACTGCCCGGTGGCCCGCATCCCACTGCTCGACGCCGCTGAGCGCTGACTGGTGTTGGCGGACTGGAACGACACCTACCGCGATTATCCGGCGGGGCAGTCCATCCACAGCTTGTTTGAGCAACAAGCGGCGCGGCATCCGCAGCGCATCGCGCTGTGCTGGGAAGGCCAGCACTTGAGCTATGCCGCCCTCGACGCCCGCGCCAGCCGGCTGGCCGGTTATCTGCGCGGGCTGGGCGCCGGGCCGGAAACCTTGGTCGGCCTGTGCGTGGAGCGTTCCGCCGCGCTGGTCGTGGCGCTGCTCGGCATCCTCAAAGCCGGCGCGGCCTATGTGCCGCTAGACCCGGCTTACCCGAAAGACCGCCTCGGCGCGATGCTGGCCGGTTCCGGGTTGAAGCTGTTGCTGGTCGAAGACGCCACGCTAGACGCCTTGCCCGAACATAATGCCCGGTTGATCCATTTAGGACTTGATGCCGCAGCCATCGCCGCCACTGCGCCGCTGCCGCCCGCCGCCGTCCATCCCGACAGTCTGGCTTATGTCATTTACACCTCAGGCTCCACCGGCCAGCCCAAGGGCGTGCAGATTTCCCACGGCTGTTTGCTGAACTTCCTGTTGTCCATGGCCGAGCAGCCGGGTTTGGGCGCGGATGAAACCCTGCTGGCGGTGACGACGATTTCCTTTGATATCGCCGGGCTGGAACTGTATCTGCCGCTGATTCAAGGCGGGCGTGTCGCGCTGGTGTCGCGGGAGACCGCCGCCGACGGTTTCGCGCTGTTGGAGGCGATCCACGCCAGCGGCGCGACCACGATGCAGGCCACGCCGGCGACTTGGCGCCTGTTGTTCGCCAACGGCAGCGAAGTGCCGCTGCGGCAGGTGTTCTGCGGCGGCGAAGCCCTGCCCTCTGAATTGGCCGGCCAATTGCTGGCCACGGGCGCGGCGGTGTGGAACCTCTACGGCCCGACCGAAACCACGGTCTGGTCCACCGCCGCCCCAATTGCCCCGCGCACCGGCCCGCGCAAAGCCGCCGAAACCATCGGCCGGCCCATCGCCAACACGCAAATTTTTATTCTCGACCAAGATTTCCAGCCAGTGCCGGTCGGCGTTCCCGGCGCACTGTATATCGCCGGAGCGGGCCTCAGCCGGGGCTATCGCGGCCAGCCGGGCATGACGGCGGAACGCTTCCTGCCCAATCCATACGCCGGGCAAGCGGGCGGCAGTGCGCGGCTGTACCACACCGGCGACTTGGCGCTGTGGCGGCCGGACGGCCGCTTGGAATTCCTGGGTCGCATCGACAACCAAGTCAAGCTGCGCGGCTTCCGCATTGAACTCGGCGAGATCGAAGCCGTCCTCGACCGCCATCCGGCGGTGCGCAACGCCGTCGCGGTGATCCGCGAAGACCAGCCCGGCCAGCCGCAACTGGCGGCGTATGTCGAAGCCGACCCCGACGCGGCGGCCGATGACGGCGTGGACGCCGGCCAGATCGACAAATGGCAGGCGGTGTGGGATCAGACCTACCGCGACGCCCCGCCGCCCGCCGCCGATGATTTCGACATCAGCGGCTGGCTCAGTAGCTACACCGGCCAGCCCATCCCGGCGGCGGAAATGCGCGCCTGGGTGGATCTGACCGTCGCCCGCATCTTGGCGCTAAAGCCTTTGCGCGTGTTGGAAATCGGCTGCGGCACCGGCTTGTTGCTGTCCCGCGTCGCCCCGGCGGTGGAACTGTATGTCGGCGTCGATTTTTCCGCCTCGGTGCTGGGCCGGCTGGGCCAGCGTGTGCAGGCCATGGGGCTGGACAATGTGCGGCTAGTGCGCCGCGAGGCGGCCGCATTCCAGCCGGAAGACGCCCGCGCCTACGACCTCGTCGTCATCAACTCCATCATCCAATACTTCCCCGGCGTGGATTATCTACTGGCCGTGCTGGCCGGGGCGGTCGAGGCCGTGGCCGACGGCGGGCATCTGTTCTTGGGCGATTTGCGCAGCCTGCCGCTGTTGGAATTGCAGCATGCCTCGGTGCAGTTCCACCGTGCCGACCCGGCCTGCCCCCGCGAAGAACTGGCCCGGCAAGTCGCCTCGCTGGTGGCCCGCGAAGAGGAATTGCTGCTCGCCCCCGGCTTTTTCCAAGCGCTGCCGGCGCATGTGCCGCGCCTGTCCGCGGCCGAACTGCTGCTGAAACGCGGCGCGGACGCCAATGAAATGGTCAAGTTCCGCTATGACGCGGTGCTGTCAGTCGGCGGCGGCGAGCTGCCGCCCTTGCCGGAAACCACGCTGGCCGCCCCGTCGTTCGCGGCGCTGTCCGAGGCTTTGGCCGCGCAGCCGGCATCCTTGCTCGTCCGCAAACTGCCCAACGCCCGGCTGGCCGAAGACGCCCGTGTGCTGGACTGGCTGCACGGTGCGCCGGGGCCGGACACGGTGGGCGAATTGCGCAGGCAATTGCGCGAGGCCCCGCCTGAGGCCATCGATCCTGAAACGCTGTGGGCGCTGGCCGAATCGCAAGGCTACAAAGCCACGCTGAGCGCGGCCGCCGACGCGCCGGAGCGCTGGTTTGACGCGCTGTTGTGGCGGGCCGACGCCGCCCTCGGCCAGCAGGCGCAACTGTCACGGTCGGGCTTGCAAACCCCGACCGGCCTGAGCGTGGCGACCAGCCAAGCCCTGCAAGACTACGCCAACCAGCCCGCCAAACCGCTGAAAAACAAGGCTTTGCTGGCCGATCTGCGGCGGCTGTTGGAAGCGCGGTTGCCGGCTTACATGGTGCCCACCGCGATTGTTTGCCTAGACCGCCTGCCGCTGACGCCGAACGGCAAGATCGACCGCCGCGCCCTGCCCGCCCCGGACGCGACCGGCAATCAAGAGGATTATCTGGCCCCGCGCAACCCCGCCGAAGAGCGGCTGGCGGCGATTTGGGCCGAGGTGCTGGGCGTGGAGCGCATCGGCGTCAACGACAATTTCTTCGCGCTCGGCGGGCATTCGCTGCTGGCGGTGCAAGTCATCGCCAAGATCCGCAACGAATTCGCCATCGAACAGCCAATCCAAGCCCTGTTCGACGCGCCGACCGTGGCGCTGTTGGCGGCACGTCTGGCGACGGCCGACGCCGACGCAGAGCCGGTGCTGCCGCCGATTCAAGTCCTGTCTGACGAACAACGCGCCCGCGCCCCGCTGTCCTTCGCCCAGCAACGGCTGTGGTTCCTCGACCGGCTGGAAGGCGCGGCCGTCACCTACCACATCGCCGGCGCAGTGCGCTTAGGCGGCGTCTTGGACGTGTCGGCCTTGGAGCAGGCATTCAGCGAAATCGTCCGCCGCCACAGCGCCCTGCGCACCCGCTTCACGGAGCAAGACGGCCAGCCGGTGGCAATCCTCGTCCCGGCCGAGCCGTTCCGCTTCCGCGTCGTGGCGCTGGACAGCCTGCCGGATCAGGCCCGCGAGCGCGAAATCCGCCAGTGGTTGACGACTGACGGCGAACGCCCGTTCGCGCTGGATCGTGACCTGCTGCTGCGGGCGACCTTGCTGCGCTGCGCGGCCGAGGAGCATCTGTTGCTGGTGACGCTGCACCACATCGTTTCCGACGAATGGTCGATGGGCCTGCTGCTGCAAGAAGTGGCGGAACTGTACCGCGCCTTTGTCCGGGGACGGCCCTCGCCGCTGCCGGAACTGCCGGTGCAGTACGCCGATTACGCGCATTGGCAGCGGCAATGGCTGAGCGGCGCGGTGCTGGCATCGCGCTTGGACTATTGGGCCAAGACCTTGGCCGGTGCGCCGGAAGTCCTCGACCTGCCCACCGACCGGCCCCGGCCGCAGGTGCAGCGCTATCGCGGGCAGACGCAGAAATTTACGATTGACGCCCCGACCACAGGCGCCGTCAAACAACTCGCCTGCAGCGCCGAAGCCACGCTGTTCATGGCCTTGTTCGGCGGCTTCGGCCTGTTGTTAGCCCGCTACGCCCGCGCC
>JBJSYU010000593.1:0-5297 GCA_046089945.1 Candidatus Methylumidiphilus sp. | reverse complement strand
GGGTAAAATAATATTTTTTCTTTTGCCATTATCTTGGCGTGGGCTTTGCAATTTTTTAACAATTAAACGCTTAGGCATATCAACGCGGCAGATTTGCTACATAATCATTTTAGTCAGGTATTATTGTATGCGGCCAATTTGCCTTCCCTGGACGCTGGATTCCGGCGTCCGACCAGAATGACGGGAATTTTTCAGTGTTGGCTGAATCAACTTGTCCGGCAGATTTTTGAAAAATCCCTGAATTTCCGCGTCCCGACTGTCCAAGCCATTTTCCGCCAAACTGTTTACCCATTCTTGAACCCCAGAGGAGGATATTGCCATGGCTTTAAATATTGTGTTGGTCAACCCGGCGGCAGGTTCGGGCCGTGAGCGGGCGGAAGCGCGGGCGGAGGCTTTGGCCGCGTGGATTGGGCAGGAGGCGGATGGGCGGCGGCGGGGGTTGTTGCGGGCTTTGGCGGAGTTGTTGTTGCCGGCGGAATCGGCTCTGACGGCGTTGCCGCCGGACAGCGCTTGCGCGTTGTTGGCGGCGGCGTTGGATTTCATTCTGGTGCGGCAGGACGAGGTGGCTTTGTTGGCGTGGCGGCCGGCCGGGGGCGGGCCGACGTGGCTGCTGGCGTATGGCGCGGATGCGCCGTGGGCGGCGGAGTCGCTGGAATGTCTGCCGGCCGCCCGCGCCGGGCTGTTGCGGCGGTTCGCGCATGTCGCTTTCGGGACGCGGCGCGACGCGGCGGGCGGCTTGCTGGGTTTGGAGCCGGGCGTGTCGGGCGAGGCGTTGATTGTGCTGCGCCAAGACGGCGGGCAGGACGCCAGCGCGGCAGTCCGCGCCACGCTGTCCGCCGCGCTGGCTGCGGCACGCGATGCCGCGTTGATGCAGGCGCGGCTGGCGCATCTGGCCGGCTTGCCGTGGCCACCGACTGGCCGCGCCGTGTTGGATTGGCTGACGACCGGGGCGTTTTTGCCGTTCGCCTATCAAGGCCGCGCCACATCGGGCGATGAGGATTGGGGCATCGCGCTGCCGGATGGCCTGCCGCCAATTTTGGCGAACGGGGATTTGGCGGTGCGCCCGATCCGCATCATCAGCCCGTTGTGCCGCGACGAGCCGCTGTTGTGCGTCGCCTGCCGCGAAGATTTGCCGGATGGCACACAGCGCCGCCATGCGTTTTTTGGGCTGTTGGCGGCGGACGCGCTGGCCGCGCCGGCCTCGGCGCTGCCGGTTTTGCGCCGCGCCATCCGCCATGCGGTGGACAGTGTGGCGGTGGCCGGTTCGGTGGCGTTCCAGCGCGTCGCCGAGTTGTTCGACGCCTTTCCGAAGGTGGAACTGCTGTTCACCGGCGAGGAGCAGCTTTATCTGATTGCGCGTTCGCTGCTGCGTTTCCAGGCGCGTTCCGGGCGCATCAAGCTGTTGCTGCTGGCGAGTCCGGCCCCGGATGTGTTGGCGTTGCTGGCGCTGATGCCGAAAAGCGCTTTTCAGGAACGGCAAGTGCCGACATTGGAGCGCTGGCTGTTGGCGCAGTTGCCGGCGGAGCGGGTGGGCCTGCAAATTTTGCAAGGGGCGGCGGATCATGTCGGGCTGTGTTGGACGCTGGCCCCGCTGGCCGAGGATGTCCGGCTGGATTTAGGCAGCCTGGAGCGCGGGCTGAACCGGCTGAGCCATTGGTGGGACGAGCGTTTCGGGCGGTTTTTGCGGCGCTGTGCCGGGCTGGAGCGCGGCATGGCTTTGGTGGCGGCGTATGCTGGGGCGCTGCCGCCGGGCTACCGCGAACTGACGCCGCCGACGCTGGCCGGGCGCGATGTCTGCCATATCGAGCGGCTGTTGGCGGACGGGCGCGACGGCTTGGAATTGTGGCGCCGCCCCGGCGACAGCCGCCATTGGCTGCGCATTTACAGCCTGCGCGAGCGCTTTCTCGACGAGGTGCTGCCTTTGCTCGGCGCTTTGGGCCTGCGCGTGGCTGAGCCTATGCAGTTTGCGTTGGCCTGCCCTGGGGGCTTGGGCATCTTGCCCGCTGATATGGATAAGAGCGGGCAAGATGCCCGCGCACCCAGGATGGTGTCGATTGCCAGCTTTGCGGTGCAAGCCGCCCGCCCCGATGCTTTGCCGCTGAGACGGCTGAAAAAGCCGTTGCTGGATGCCTTGGGCCGATTGCTGCGTGGCGATTTGGAAAGCGACGGGCTGAACGAGTTGCTGCTGTTGACCGGGCTGGACGGGCGGGATATCGAGGTGTTCCGGGGCTACCGCAACTATCACAGGCAGTTGCGCCGCCACGCCAGCCGCGAAAGTTTCCAGCAGGCGTTGTTGCGCAATCCGCAGGTGGCGCTGTTGCAGCACCGTTATTTCGCCGCCCGCTTCGACCCGCGCTTAACCTGCGACGCCGCTTGCCGCGAGGAGGCGTTCGCCGCGCTGCGCGTGGACATCGCCGCCGCGCTGGACGCCGTCGCCGACAGCGCCGAGGATCGCATCTTGCGCGATTTGTTCAATTTGATCGACGCCACGGTGCGCAGCAACCACTATATAAGACGCGACGCCGACGAGTATTTCCTGGCCTGCAAAATTAGCAGCCTGGGCGTGTTCGACATGCCCACGCCCGCGCCGCTGTTTGAGATTTTCGTGCATGCCGCCCATATGGAAGGCATCCATTTGCGGGCGGCGAAAGTGGCGCGCGGCGGCATCCGCTGGTCGGACAGGCCGGACGACTACCGCACGGAAATCCTTGGCCTGCTGCAAACGCAGATGATTAAAAACGCGCTGATTGTGCCGCATGGGGCGAAAGGCGGCTTCATCGTCAAGCGCCCGGCCGGCGGCAAGGCGACGCGGGGCGAGGCCGACGCGGCCTATGCCACGTTCATTCGCGGCCTGCTGGATGTGACCGACAACCTGAGCGCCGAAGGCCCGCAGCGCCCGCCCGGCCTGTTGGCCTATGACGGCGCCGACCCGTATTTGGTCGTCGCCGCCGACAAAGGCACGGCGCATCTATCCGACACCGCCAACGCCCTCGCGCAGGAATACGGCTTTTTGCTGGGCGATGCCTTCGCCAGCGGTGGCAGCTTGGGCTACGACCACAAAAAACTCGGCATCACCGCGCGCGGGGCTTGGGAATGCGTCAAGCGCCATGGCCGCGAACTGGGGCGCGATTTCAGCCGCGAGCCGTTCACCGTCGTCGGCGTCGGCAGCATGGACGGCGACGTGTTCGGCAACGGCATGTTGCAGACCGACGCGATACGCCTACGCGCCGCGTTTGGCGCCACGCATATTTTCCTAGACCCAGAACCCGACGGCCCGATGGCCTACGCCGAACGCCAGCGCTTGTTTGCGTTGCCCGGTTCGACCTGGGACGACTACGACCGCCGCTTGCTGTCCGAAGGCGGCGGTGTCTATCCGCGCAGCGCCAAAGACATCCCGCTGGCCCCGGTGGTGCGCCACTGGCTGGGGGCGCGGCAAGCCTCGATAGACGGCGAAGGGCTGATCCGGCTGCTGCTCACCGCCCCGGTGGATCTGCTGTGGCTGGGCGGCATCGGCTCCTACGTCAAGGCCAGCGGGCAAACCCATGAGCAAGTCGGCGACCGCGCCAACGACGCCGTGCGCGTGGACGCCGCGCAACTGCGGGCGAGCATCGTCGGCGAAGGCGCCAACCTCGGCTGCACCGCGCTGGCGCGGGTCGAATTCGCGCAGGCCGGCGGCAAGATCAACAACGACGCGGTGGACAATGCCGGCGGCGTGAACCTGTCCGACCACGAGGTCAACCTCAAGATCCTGCTGGCCGGGCAGGCCGACCGCGACGCGACCTTGCATGAATTGACCGGCACAGTCTGCGCCCAAGTGCTGGCCGACAACTGGGCGCAAAGCCTGTGCATCTCGCTGGACGAGGCGCGTGTCCGCCGCGACGCCGCGCTGTTTCTCGATGTCGCCGAGCGGCTGGAAAACGCCAGCCTGCTCGACCGCGCCACCGAAGCCTTCCCCAGCCGCGCCGCCGTCGTGGCGCGCACTGGGCCAAGCCTGACGCGGCCGGAACTGGCCGTGTTGATGCTGCACAGCAAACTGGCGTTGAAGCAAGCGCTGCTGCAAGACCGCCGCTTCCTCGCCGAAGCCGAATTGCGGCCTAGTCTGGCCGGCTATTTTCCCGAACCGTTGCGCACAAGCACCGCCTTCGCCCGCCATTCGCTGGCGGCGGAAATCACCGCCACCCGTTTGGCGAATGCCCTCATCAACCAAGCCGGCTGCGGCTTTTTGGCGCTGGCGGAAAGCTGGGACGCCGCCGCATTCGTCGCCGCCGCCCGCGCCTATCTGCATTTCGACCGCTTGTTCGGCGGGACGGACTTGCGCGACAGCCTGCGCACGCTGCAAGAACAACTGCCCGCCGCCCGCGAATACGCGCTGCGCCTGCGGCTGGAAGACCTGCTGGCCGACTGCTGCCGCTGGCAACTGCGCCACGGCCCGGCGCTAAACCCCGCCGCGCTTGCCGATGAGGCCGACTTGCAAGCTTATGTGGAATTCGTGGCACAACAGTTGGACGCCGAGGCGCAAGCCGGATTCGCCGCCGAATGCGCGGAACTGGCGGACTGCGGCCTGCCGCAAGCCTTGGCGCAAAAGCTGGCCTTGCTCGACCGGCTAAGCGAATTTCCGGGGCTGGCCGAACTGGCGGCGGCGGCAGGCCAGCCGCTGCTGGCTGCGGCCCGTTGCCAACGCGACGCCGCCGAATACCTGGGGCTGGCCGACATCGATGCGCAACTGCAACGCTTGACCGTGCGCGACGCCTGGGAACGCCGCGTGCAAAGCCAGTTGCGCGTACAGTTCCGCCGCCAACTCGCCCGCCTGACCCGCGCCCTGCTCGCCGCCGCCCCCGCCACGCCGGAAGCCTTCATCGCCCGGCGCGGCGCAATGGCGCAATGGCAAAACCTGCGCCAACTGCGCCGCGAACTCGACAACACGGCGCCGGGCCACGCCATCTGCCTCACCGCCGAGCGCACCCGCGACGAGGCGATCCTGCCGGCTGCGGAGCGACTGGCCGCGTTCCTCGTGCAGCGGCCGACGCTCCACGGCTGCTTCGTGGCGTTCGTCGCCGCGCCGTTGCGCGAGCCCTACGGGGACACGACGCTGTCGGCGGCGGAGCGGGACCTGCTCCGCGATCCCGGGCCCGGAGTGTTCGTCGATTGCCTCCACTTCGACGCGCCGTTCCTCGTGCACCTCGGGCGGCTGCTCGGGAAGCCCGCGCTCGTCGACTGCGGCGCCGCCCAGGCCGTCGCGATGATCGATCTGCTCCAGGATCCGGCCACGGGCGTGTTCGCCCACTTCGCGCTGGCCC
>JBJSYU010000592.1:0-4896 GCA_046089945.1 Candidatus Methylumidiphilus sp. | reverse complement strand
GAAACGGGCCTTGTCGATGCGCACAAAATTGCCGTCATTTTTCGCCAAGGCGAAAGCGGCGCGGCAGGCGTCGGCGATATCCGGGCGGTGCGTCTGGATTTGCGCCAGCCACAGCGAAGCCCGCAGCACAAACAAGCCGCTGTTCCACAAATATTGGCCGGAAGCCAGATATTCCGTGGCCGTCAGCGCGTCGGGCTTTTCCACGAAGCCGTCCAACAGGAACGCGCCGGCGTCCAAGGCTTGCCCCTTGCGGATATAGCCGTAGCCGGTCTCCGGCTTGTTCGGCACGATGCCAAACGTCGCCACCCCCCCGGCTGCCGCCTGTTCGATGGCGTCGCGCATCCGCGCCCGGAAGCCGTCAACGTCGTCGATGTGATGGTCGGACGGCATCACCACCAGCACCGGATCAGCGCCGCCGACAGTGGCCTGCAACGCCGCCAAGGTCAGCGCGGGCGCGGTGTTGCGGCCCATCGGCTCCAGCACAATGGAAAATTCGTCAAAGCCCAACTGCCGCAATTGCTCACCCACCAGAAAGCGGTGCAGCTCGTTGCAGACCACCACCGGCGGCCTCACCTCAAGCTTGGCCGGGTCGATGCGCATGTCCTCGATCCTGGCGACGGTGTCTTGGAACAAGGTCTGCGAGCCAGTGAACGACAGGAACTGCTTCGGGTAGGCTTCGCGGGAATACGGCCACAGGCGGGTGCCGGAGCCACCGGACAAGATAATCGGTTGGATGCTGGTTTTCATGAGCGCTATAAGCGGCGAGGGTTGCTAAGAATCGGCAGGAAGGCTTGCGGCCTTGGGCAAAAATGGCGGCAAGTATAGCACGGCCGGGCGGCGGGCTTGCCGTGCCGGCGCGGAAGTCGGCGGCAGCGCTTTAGCGGGTGCGGCAGACTGAATATCCCGGCCCCCGTGTTTCTAAATGTCCATTGCCGACAGCTGGGCTAACGCAAGCGCGCCAAGGCGTCGTTCAAGTGCCGCGTCCTCGTTTCCATAACAGCCGCTAGTGCAGAACCGCTGCTTGATTTTCGCCCGAAGCCGCCGCGGCGAGCAAAAACTATCCCGCCAAAAGCCCCGCCAAGGCGTCCTCAACCCGCCGCAAAGCCCCGCGCCCGGCGTCCACGAACGCCTTGCCGCGTTCGCCCATCTGCCCGCGCCGCGCCGGATCGTCCAGCAACTCGCCGACCCGTCGCGCCAATTCCGCGCCATCGGCCACTTGCAGCGCCCCGCCCGCCTCCCGCAAACGCCGCCCGGCCTCGGCAAAATTCAACATATGCGGGCCGAACAGCACCGGCACACCAGCCAGCGCCGGCTCCAGCACATTATGCCCGCCGACCGGGACTAAGCTGCCGCCGACAAAAGCCAAGTCGGACGCGGCATAGAACAGCCGCAACTCGCCCAGCGTGTCCAGCAGGAAAACCTCGGCCCCGGCCTCAGTCGCGGACTCGCCCAGGCTGCGGCGGCGGACGGCAAAGCCGGCCGCCCGGCACAGAGCCGCCACGCCGTCGAAGCGCGGCGGATGGCGCGGGGCCAGCACCAGCAGCAAGCTGGGACGGCGCTGGCGCAACGCGGCGAACGCCTGCAACACCTGCGCCTCCTCGCCGTCGTGGGTGCTGGCGGCGACCCACACCGGTCGGTCGGCGAACAAGGACCGGCGCAGTTCGGCGGCTTGGTTCAAGTAGCCCGCCGGCAATTCCATGTCGAATTTGATGTTGCCCGTCACCACGACAGATTCGCCCCGCGCCCCCACCGCCCGGAAGCGCCCGGCGTCGGCTTCGGTCTGCGCGGCAATCAGGCGGACGTTGCCCAGCGTATCGCGGGTGAAGCCGCCGAGTTTGGCGTAGCCTTTGGCCGAGCGCTCCGACAAACGGGCGTTGACTATCGCCAGCGGGATGCCGCGCGCGCCGCAGGCACGGCAAAGGTTGGGCCAGATCTCGGTTTCCAAAACCACCGCCAGCCGGGGGCGGAAATGCGCCAGAAAACGCGCCACGGCGTCGGGCAGGTCGTAAGGCAGGTAAACGTGCGACACGCTGTCGCCCAGCACGGCGCGGACGCGGGCCGAGCCGGTGGGCGTGGTGGTGGTGACGAGGATGGGATGATCGGGAAAGCGCCGCGCCAGCGCTCGGATCAACGGAAACGCCGCTTCGGCCTCGCCGACCGAGACGGCGTGGAACCATAGGGTATTTTCGGAGGGGGGCGTGGCAGAATAGCGGCCTAGGCGCTCGCGCCAGCGCAGGCGGTAAGCCGGTTCGCGCCGCCCGCGCCAGAACAGCCGGGCCAGCACCAGCGGCGTCGCCGCGTAAAACAGCAGGGTGTAGAGCAGTCGCACCGGGTTTGCCTGCGTCCGCCGGGCAAGCCCGGTCAAATTAAACCCGCCAACCCCCAGGCAGGCCGGGGTTTGGCGGGCCGGGTGGGCGAAGCCTTATTCGGCGGCGACTTTCAGCGCCAAAATGGCGTCCAGGTCGGCGTGGATATGCAGCTTGATTTCATAATCGCCGATGTGGCGGATCGGGCCGTTGGGCAGGCGCACTTCGTTTTTGCTGACCGCGACGCCGGCTGCGCTGACCGCGTCGGCGATGTCTTTGGTGCCGACCGAGCCGTACAGCCGGCCTTCTTCGCCGGCCTTTTGGGTGATCGTCACCGCCAGCTTAGACAGGGCTTCGCCGCGCGCCTGCGCGGCGGCGAATTTGGCGGCCGCCTTTTTCTCCAGTTCGGCGCGGCGCTGCTCAAACTCGGCCAGCCTTTCGGCGGAGGCGCGAACGGCCTTGCCGGTGGGGATCAGAAAGTTGCGCCCGTAGCCGGGGCTGACGGTGACCTTGTCGCCGAGGTTGCCCAGGTTGGCGACTTTTTCGAGAAGAATGATTTCCATACGTCTAATGCCTCAAATCGTTGCGTGTTCGTAAATGTTCGTTTGTTGTGGCCGAGCGGGCAACCCTATCAAAGGTTTATATCAGGGGTGCAGGCCGTCCCCCGTTCGTTTTGCGAGTTTGCGCCAATCCAGCCATGGGTCGCTTGCGCCCAACAAGGCAATGGCCGGCAGCAGCAGTTGCGGCATGATGAACAGCGCAAGGTAAACCCCGACTATCCAAAAGCTTTTGCCACCCAGCAGGGCATGCAGCACCGCGAAGCCGCCAATGATGAACGGCACGAAAAAAACCGTGCTGGCGTTCCAGGCAATTTCCGCCAGCGCACCGCCTGCCAGAGAGCCTAAGGCCATGCCGCCCAACGCCGCAAAAACCAAGCCTGCGGATAGGCGCAAAGCGACAAATTCGCTTCTGAATCCGCCGGGGTTGTACAGCGCCGCCTGTTGCCAGCGGGCAATGAGCAGGGCCAGCAGGGCACTCATCACCGACCCCGCCACCGCCATGCCGGTGGCATAGTGGGACAGCGCATCCAGCACTTTCGCGGTCGCGGCGGCATCAAAATCTGCCGGGGCGTTTTCCAGCATGGGCTGGACAAAAACTTGCAAGTGTTCCCGCCACAGCGCGGCAGAGTCATCCACCAGCCCATAGGCCAGCAACACTGCCGCCACGCCCAAGCCTACCGCCGACGCCAAAGCCAAATCCAGGCGGCGGCTCGCCCTCAGCACAGCGGCCAGGGGCCACACTGGCAACCACAGCAGCAGGCCATAGGCGACTGCGGCACCGGCGTTGTGGGACAGCAAAACACCCGCCAAACCCGTTAGCGCCAACGCCAGCGCCAGCGTCCAAGCCGTCTCGCCCGCGCCTTTGCGCAACGCGACCAAGGCCACCAACGCCGTGCTGAACAGGCCCAGCGGGGGAAGCAACAGCGAGGCAAGGCCCAAGCCACAAATGGCAAATATTGCCTGCGGCCTTCCCGCCATCGCAAAAAACGCTAGGGATCGCATCGCGCCCGGTTTGCTTCAGCGCTTACCCGCAGAACCTCAAGAATCCGTGGATTACTGGGGATGCGAATCGCAGAACGGCAACAACGCCAGAAAGCGCGCCCGCTTGATGGCGGTGCCAAGCTGCCTTTGGTATTTCGCCTTGGTGCCGGTGATGCGGCTAGGGACGATTTTTCCGGTTTCAGAAATGAACTCCCGCAGGGTGTCCAGATCCTTGTAGTCGATTTCTTTCACGCCTTCGGCGGTGAAACGGCAAAACTTTCTGCGTTTGAATTGGCGGACCATAGGTTTTTATCTCGTGTGGGTTAAGCGGTTGCCGGACGGGGATAAAGCCTTAGGCTTCGGTCGCGGCAGGCTCGGGGGACTCTTCGCCGGCGGGGACATCGTCTTCGCCGTCATCGTCGGGCTTGACGGCCTCAGCTTCGCCTTGGCCGGACTTCGACAGGAATGAAGGCTCGGTGATGGCCTCGTCGCGCACCAAGGTCAGGCTGCGCAGCACGGCGTCGTTGAAGCGGAAACTGCTTTCCAGATCGTCCAGCGTGGGCTGGTCGATTTCAATGTTCAGCAGCACATAATGGGCTTTGTGGACTTTGTTGATTGGGTAGGCCAACTGGCGACGGCCCCAGTCTTCCAAGCGGTGGATCGTGCCAGAGGCGGATTCGATGATGGCGCGGTAGCGCTCGATCATTGCCGGAACCTGCGCGCTTTGGTCGGGATGGACGAGAAAAACGATTTCGTAATGACGCAATGGATTGCTCCTTTCGGATGTAAAGCCTCCCGCCGCTGGCGGTAAGGCAAGGAGAGATGGCCGCTAGGCCACCGCCTAAAATCGTCCACTATAGCAAAGCTGATGCCAAACAATCAAGCTTAGATTGTGGCACCAGCCCAGAGCTAGGTAGGCGGCACAGCCTGGAGACGCGGGCACAATAACGGCGAAAGCCATCTGGGCGACGCCGGCATCACAAGCGCAGGAACCGAATCGGATAACCGGCTGAGATCTGCCGACAGAAGGCCCAAAAGCTGCCAAAGGC
>JBJSYU010000591.1:0-2701 GCA_046089945.1 Candidatus Methylumidiphilus sp. | reverse complement strand
GGGCAGCGCCGAGCCGCCGCTGGGCGGGCGCAGGTTAGATCCGGCGCGGGACACCGTTGGCGCTTGCGAATCCTTCAGGTTGACCTTGGCGTCGTCGACCGAGCCTTTGCTGACCACCGTGCCAGGGGCTTTCCACGCCGGCATGGATGACGTGCTGCTTTGCGGCCTCGCCCTGGCGGTGGTGGCTTGGCGGCGCAGCCACGGTTACGCCGACGGGCGCCCTAGCGTCTTGGTGGAAATGGAAGGCCATGGCCGTCAGGATCATCTGGTGGAAGGCGCGGACTTGTCACGCACCGTCGGCTGGTTCACCGCCCGCTTCCCGGTGTTGCTGGATCTGGCCGGGATTGGCCTGTTCGAGGCATTGGCGGGTGGCCCGGCGGCTGGGCAGGCGCTGAAACGGGTCAAGGAGCAATTGCGCGCCGCCCCCGACCATGGGCTGGGTTATGGCCTGCTGCGCTACCTCAACCCGCAGACCGAGCAGACCCTCGCCGCCTTGGCCCGGCCGCAAATCACCTTCAACTATCTGGGCCGCTTCGCCGTCCCCAAGGCCAGCGACTGGGCGGTGGTGCCCGCCTCCACATTGCTGCTGGAAGGCCGGGGCGATGCCACCTTGCCGGCCACCCACGCGCTGAACATTGCCGCATGGATCGAGGATCGTCCGGGCGGGCCGCAACTCAACGCCCGCTGGCTGTGGCCCGCCGGTCTGCTGCCGGAGGCAGCGGTGCGTGAGTTGGCCCAAGCTTGGTTCCAAGCCTTGGAGGCGCTGGCCGACCATGCCGCCCGCCCCGGCGCGGGCGGGCACACTGCGTCGGATTTCCCGCTGGCGCAGTTGTCGCAGGAAGAAATGGACAGCCTCTTTGCGGGCTGAGCCTGCCGCCCAGCGCTTAACTTCCTCAATATCACGCTGCCGCAGCAGCGGGCCTGGACATAGGCCCGGCGCTGCGGCGAGCCAATCACTGAATTCAATCCAAGGTAACCAATCCTAATGCTCAACCAAGCCGAACTTGAAGACGTACTGCCGTTGTCGCCGTTGCAGGAAGGATTTCTGTTTCTGACCCAACTCGACGGAGCGGGGCCGGATGTTTATATCATTCAAACCGTGTTGGACTTGGAAGGCGCTGTGGATTCGGCCCGCTTGCAAACCGCCGCCCAAGCCCTGCTCAACCGCCACCCCAATTTGCGGGCGGCGTTCCGCCGCACCGCCGAGGGCCGCCCGGTAGCGCTGATTCCGCGCCGGGCGCAACTGCCTTGGCGCGTCATCGACCTGTCTGGCTTGGCCCCGGAGGCCCAGCAGGCTGAGGCCGAGCGCGTGTTGAACGAGGAACGCGGCCAGCGCTTCGACCTCGCCCACCCGCCGCTGCTGCGCATGGCCTTGATTAGGCTTAGCGAAAACCGCCACCGCCTGTCGATAGCCAACCATCACATCCTCGCCGACGGCTGGTGCCTGTCCATCATGGTGAAGGAACTGTCGGCCTTGTACGCCAGCGGCGGGGATCTCTCCGTCCTGCCGCCACTGAACCCTTACCGCAGCTATTTGGCGTGGCTGGCGGCGCAAGACCGCGTTAGCGCCGAAGCCGCTTGGCGCACAGCCTTGGCCGGGTTGGAAGCGCCCACCCTGCTGACCGGCGAAGACTGGCGGCGCGGCGCGTTGATGCCCGACAAGCTCGTCGCCGAATTGCCGGAAGCGCTGACTGCCGCGCTGGCCGCCGAGGCGCGGCGGCAAGGCGTGACGATGAACACTTTTGCGCAAGCCGCTTGGGGCATCCTGCTCGGACGCCTAACCGGCCAAGACGACATCGTGTTTGGCGCCACGACCTCAGGCCGTCCGCCTGAGTTGGACGGCGTGGAATCGATGATCGGCGTGTTCATCAACTCGCTGCCAGTGCGGCTGAAGTTGCTGCGCGGCGAGTCGGTGCAGGCGCTGTTGGCGCGTTTGCAAACCGAGCAAGGCCGCTTGCTGGGCCATCAGCATCTCAGCCTGCTCGATGTCCAGCAGATCGCTGACCTAGGCCAGTTGTTCGACACGCTGGTGGTTTACCAAAACTATCCCTTCGAGCGCCGCCGCCCCGGCGAGCCTGGCATCGGCCTTGGCGTCGGCGAGCCGGAAATCCGCAACTCGACCCACTATCCGCTGACCTTGATCTTAACGCCCGGTGCGCGCCTGTCGCTGAGCTTGCTCTACCGGCCTGACCTATTCAGCGCGGAGGACGCCGCCGCCTTGCTTGGGCGCTTGCAATTGATCTTGGCGCAATTGGCCACCGCGCCCGAGTTGCCGGTGCACCGCCTCGACCTGCTGACTGCCGCCGAGCGCCACACGCTGCTGGCCGACCGCAACGCCACCGCCGCAGCGGTGCCGGGCCTTAGCCTGCCCGCCTTGCTGGAGGCGCAGGCCGAAGCTCAACCCGACACGCTGGCGGTGGTGTTCGAGGAGCAAGCGTTGACGTATGCCGAACTCAACGCCCAAGCCAACCGCTTGGCGCATGCACTGAATGCCCGTGGCGTCGGCGCGGAATCCATCGTCGCGCTATTGCTGCCGCGCTCGTTGGAGCTGGTCGTCGGCCTGTGGGCGGCGTTGAAGGCCGGGGCGGGCTACCTGCCGCTAGACCCCGGCCACCCGCAGGCGCGTCTTGCCACGATGCTGGACGACGCCCGGCCCGCCTTGGTGCTGGCGACTGCCGCCAGCTTGGCCGCGCTGCCGCCG